>JAGGWU010000006.1 GCA_021163465.1 Candidatus Bipolaricaulota bacterium | reverse complement strand
GCATGAAGGTCTGTGTCTACCTCGAGGCCGCGGAGCTTTTCTCGCGTTCCGGCTTTTATGCGGCTTTCAAGAACCACCTCAGGGCCCTGGAAGCGGTGGGGGCAGATTACACTACCGATCCGGGCGGGAGATATGACCTCCTCCATCTCCACTGGTTCGGTCCCCGCTCGCTCCGCTTCCTGCGCCGGGCCAAGCGGAAGGGGATACCGGTGGTGATCCATGCCCACTCCATCGGCCGCTACGATTTCGCCGGGGGGTTCACGGGGACGAGGCTTTTGGCCCCCGTTTACGAGAAGTTGGTGGACAGGATCTACTCCCAAGCCGACGCGCTGTTTGCGCCTTCGGAGTTCGCCGCCGGAACGCTCAAGGCCCGGGGCCTAGGGCCGGTGTATGTAGTGAGCAACGGGGCTGATCTCTCCCGGTTCCGACCCGATGAAAAGCGGAGGGCCCGATGGCGGAAGAAGCTGGGACTTGAAGGGTTCGTGGTTTACTGTTCGGGCAACGTCCTTCCCCGCAAGGGCGTCCTGGAGTTCATCGAGGTCGCGGCCCACCTTCCCGAGCTCAGCTTCGTGTGGTTCGGAAAGCACTGGGGACCGTTGGCGTTCTATCCGCGAATGGAATGGAAGATAAGGAGGGCTCCCGGGAACGTCCGCTTCGCTGGGTTCGTGGACGAACCGGAAGGGGCCTACGACGCTTGCGACCTCTTCTTCTTCCCTACCCACGGAGAGACCCAGTCTCTGGTCCTGCTTGAGTCGGCATCCCTGGGGAAGCCCATGGTCCTGCGGGATATCCCTGCTTTCTCGTCTCTGGAGCATGGGGTACACTGCTTGAAGGGGAACTCCGTGGAAGAGTTCGTGCAAGCGATAGAGGCAGTGATTTCGGATACGGAATTGCGGGAGCGCCTCTCCGCCGGGGCCCGAGGGTTCGCCCAGGACCATGGGCTTCCGGCCGTGGGAAAGAGGCTCCTGTACCTTTACCGAAAGATCCTGGAGGGGAAAGCATGAAGGCCACCGTGGTCATCCCCACCCTGAACGAGGAGGACAATCTCCGAAAGTGTCTGGAGGCCCTTTCCCATCAAACGGTGAGAGACCTCGAAGTGATCGTGGTGGACGGGGGCTCCTCCGATGGCACGGTGAGGGTAGCGGAAGGATTTGGCGCCCGGGTGATCGTGGTACGGGAACGCGGGATCGCCCGGGCCCGGCAGGCGGGATTCGAGGCAGCGAGGACGGATTTCATCGTGTCCACAGATGCCGACTCCCTCCCACCTCCGGACTGGATCGAGCGCATCCTTTTCCCGTTTTCCGATCCCCGGGTGGTGGGGGTCTACGGGACCACCTCTTACCGGGGGCTCAAGGACCTATGGGCCGGGACCTTCCGCTGGTGGCAGAGGCTTTTTCATGCCCTGGGGATCCCGATCTTCTCGGGGCCGAACTTCGCCGTGCGGAAGGAAGCGTTCCTTGAGGTGGGGGGCTTCCGGGAGCCGACCGGCTCCTTTCCCGCCGGCTATCCGGAGGCGGACGATCTCCTCATCGGGTTAAAGCTGTCCCGGGTGGGAAAGGTCCTCTTCATCCCGGACCTTTGCGTTCCCGTGTCCGCAAGGAGGGTGGTGCCGCATCGGGCCCCACGGGAGTTCCTGGTTTATGTGCGACGGGATGCCAAACTCCTTTATTGGCATTGGAGGGGAAAGCTCGTTCCCTCGGAGGGCCACGGTGCGTGTTGAGCTTCTTGTGGTGGCGTGGGACGGGGTTTCACCGGACACGATCGCCAAGTTGATGGGGGAGGGGACGCTTCCGGTTTTGCGGGACCTCCTGGGCGGGTTTTCGGTCCGTTCCATCCGCAGCACCGTGCCCCCTGTTACGGCCAACGCTTGGACCAGCTTCCATTTGGGCGTCAATCCCGGGAAACACGGGATCCTGGACTTCCTGCACCGACATCCCGGCATGCCCCCGCGGGTCGTTAGCTCCCGGGATTTCCCTTATCCCACCTTTTGGGAAGTGTTGGCCGAAGATCTCCCAGTGGGAGTGGTGGGCTTCCCCCTGGGATATCCTCCCCGTCCCCTGGCCCGGGGCTTCTGGGTCCCGGGGTTCCTGGCGCCGAAGGGCGCGGCCTCCTTTCCCCCCGAAGCCCTGGCGATAGCCCGGAGAGAAGGGTACGCGTTCAACCCCCCGATGTGGTTTCCCGGGAAAAGATGGGTGGAGGATCTCAAGCGGAACGTGCGGGCCAAGACCGCGGCCTCCTTGGCCCTGGCCCAGCGCTATAAACCCCTGCTTTTGGGCATCCATTACCAGGAAACCGATACCGTTCAGCATTTTCTGTGGGGGAGCCCGGAGATGGAGGAGCTTTTTGCGGCGGCGGACGCAGAGCTCGGGGTCCTGTTGGAAGGGCTTTCACCCCGTGCTGTGCTCCTCCTTTCCGATCACGGCATGGGCCCCCTAAGGTGGGACTTTCACCTCAATACTTGGCTCCTTCGGGAAGGCCTCCTTATCCTCCGCCGGTCCCCTTTTACCCGGCTGCGGAGGAGGCTCTTCGACCTCGGGCTGTGCCCCCGTACCTTCCAAGGTATAGGGGAACGGGTGGTTTCGTTCCTCGGGAACCTATTTCGCCTCCCTTCGCTCGAGGTCCTATGGCACCGGGCCGACTTCGGCACAGGGGTTTTCCTCTCCTATCGGGATGTGGACTGGGAAAGATCCACCGTTTACCCCTCTGGGGCGATGGGGACCCTATCCCTCAACAGGGGGGCAGAAAAGGCGGCGGATAGGCTGCTTGAGCGGCTGCTCGAGCTTCGGACCCCCGATGGCGAACGGGCGGTGGAGAAGGTCTTCACGCGGACGGAACTTTATTGGGGGGAACGTGTCCACTTATTGCCGGATCTTTTCTTCCTTACCCGGAGGATGGAGATCCTTCCCGTGAGCTCCTCCTTCTTCCTTTACCATCGTCCCTTCTCTTCCCCCAGCGTGCCCGGCAATCACCGTATGGAGGGGTTCCTCGCCACGAACGCGGCCCTTGAAGTGTATGAAAATATGCCCATTTGGGAAATAGCATTGGCCATACTAGCCTATTTCAACAGACCAGCACCCGATTATATGGATGTTCCCTCTCCCTGATTGGCGTCTTGGGCACTCCCCGGATAACTTTGAATGGAAAATGCGACGGAAGCTGTTGAGCGCCCTTTTCGGGTTCCTGGGGTTCATCCTCTTCGCCTTCGTCCTGTACCGTGCCGGTCCAATGGAGGTGCTGGGCGAGATCCGCAAGCTCGGCCTCGAGGGTGCCGCGGGGGTGTTGGGGAGCGTGATCGCGGCCTGGTTTTTTGGGGGGCTGAGCTGGAAGGTCTTGCTCTCCTCCTTGGGGATTAGGCCGGGATGGACCAGGTTGTTCGGGGCCATGGCCTCCGGCTTTGCGGTGAGCTATTTGACCCCCTCCGCGTATCTGGGAGGCGAACCGGTGCGCGTGATGCTGGTGGGAAAGGAGGGCGTCCCCCTTACCGAGGTCACGGCCACGGTGGTGGTGGAGCGGATCCTGGGGGCCATGAGCATCGTGTTATTCGCCTCCATGGGGGGGTTCTTCGCGATCGGTTCACCCAGCATCTCCCCTTCCACGAAGAAGGTGCTTTTGGCGAGCCTGGGTGGCCTCCTTGTCCTCGTCCTTTTCACGTTCTGGTCCTTTGTGAGAAACTACCGCCTCCTCAGCCGGGGCTTTTCGGCCCTGTTTTCCCGCTTCCCCAGGGCGAAATTCCTCCAGCGCGCCTCGGAGAAGGTGGAGGAGGTGGAAGAGGCCGCCCACAAGGTGCTGAGTCGGCGCCCATCGCACGCGCTTATTGCGTTTCTGTTCCAGTTGCTGGCCGTTTTCTGTAACTACATGAGGCCTCAGATGTTCTTCGGCTTAGGGCAGAAGACATGGCTAACCTTCCCCCAACTTTCCCTTTACTTCAGCCTGAACGCGGTGGTCTCCACCTTCTTTTGGATCACCCCGGCCGGCCTCGGGATCGCCGAGGGGGGACGGGTGGCCATCCTGGGTATCATCGGGATAACCCCCGAAAGGGCACTGGCCTTCGCCTTGACCTTCCGCTTCCTGGAGTTGGTCTTCGTGGGGATTGGCATCGGGTATCTCGTCCACCGAGGGGTGGGCTTCTTGGGGCGGCGATCCGTCAGGTCTCGGACGTCACCCCTCGGGACCGGCTCCCCGAAAGAAGGAACGAGAAAACCCCCACAAGGACCGTCCAAACGGGACCGACGATGAAGCCCACGAGATACGGAAAAGCCCCGTTGGATACGTATCCCGGCGCTACCTCCCGCACCCCCGGAACCCCGCCGACCGCCCCCCGAAGCCCAAGGAAAACCGAGACGTAAAAGATACACCCTAAAAATCCCCACAACACCACCGTTCCCAAGAAATTCACCGCAAGGATCCAGGGCTCGATCCCTGAATAACGAAGGAGATCCCACTCGTTACGCCACCCGGCAAGGGTTCGGACCGTGGCGGATCTCGCCAAAACCAGGGAAGTGAACGCGAAAAACACCGACGCCACGAGGGAGATCACCCGGGAGAGG
>JAGGWU010000118.1 GCA_021163465.1 Candidatus Bipolaricaulota bacterium | reverse complement strand
GGTATGGGGGGTCGCTGGGGCGTGGGGTTCGCTCACCCTCCCGGGTCGGTAAGGGAAGCACCCCCCGCGGCCGTAGTCCGGGTGGATCCCGAAAAATGCGTGGGATGTGGAAAATGTGCTGAAGCCTGTCCCTTCGGCGCCATCGAGATCAAGGATGGGGTGGCCACGGTCAACGAGGTCCTTTGTCGCGGCTGTCGGGCCTGTGCCTCCGTCTGCCCTACCGGGGCCATCTCTTAGGGAATGGGGGTCACCGTCATCTACGACAACCGAGCCCAACTCCCTCTCAGGGAGGGCTGGGGGTTTTCGGTCCTGATCCGGCTTCCCGAAAGGGTCATACTTTTCGATGCCGGGGCGGATAGGCTCGTCCTCAAGCATAACGTGGAGACGTTGGGCATCGACCTCTCACAGATCACCGATATCTTCCTCTCCCACCCACATTGCGACCACATCGGTGGGCTCTCGTATGTATTGGAAGAGGCGAAACGGGTGCGGATTTGGGCTCCCGCGGTGATGGAGGGGTACCTCCGTCCCCGGGCCAAACCGGCCAAGGCCGAGCTCTTCCCCATAAAGGGGCCCAGGAAGCTCGGACAGGGTCTGTGGAGTACCGGGGCCATGGGCCGGGGGATAAAGGAGCAAGGGCTGGTGATCGCTACCGAAGTGGGCCCTATACTCATCACCGGGTGTGCCCATCCCGGGGTGCACCGCTTGGCGGCCCGGGCCGCTTCCCTGGCCGGCGCCAGATTACGCGCCGTGCTCGGGGGATTCCATCTGGCAGGGATCGACACGAAGCGGCTTTCTGCTTTGATCGGGGCATTGCGGGAATCGACCTCCGCGGTCTTTCCGGGTCACTGCACCGGAAAGGCCCCCACCGAAGCCCTCCTTGCCGCGTTTCCGGGAAGCGAGGCCCTCAGGGTCGGCTTCTCCCGGGAACTGGCTTGAGACCTCCGTTCGAAGGGAAATCCCTGAGCACCCTTCCCGATGATCCCTGGCTGCAGCCGCCCTGGGATCTTTTGGGTAGGTATAAATGATCGAACCACCGACCTCTTCGAAGGGGTCTGGCCCCTGCCCCATGGGGTGAGCTACAACGCTTATCTCGTGGTGGGAGAAAAGATCGCCCTCATCGACGGAGCCAAGGCGCCCTTTGCCGGGGAGCTCTTGCGCAATATTTCCGAGGTGGTTCCCCCCGAGAAGATCGATTATCTCGTGGTGAACCATATGGAGCCGGATCATTCCGGGTCCCTTCCCCAGCTCCGCCGCGCTGCCCCCCACCACGATCCTCGCCACCCAAAACGCCCTGCCCATGCTCGCCCGGTTCTACGGGATCACCGAGGGGGTGCGGGCGGTGTCCGACGGGGAGTCGCTCGATCTCGGCGGAAAGACCTTGAGGTTCTTCCACATCCCCTTCGTGCACTGGCCGGAGACCATGGCCACCTACGAGGAGACCCAGAAGGTGCTCTTTTCCTGCGATGCCTTCGGGGGGTTCCGGGCCCTGGACGGGGTGTTGTTCGACGATGAAGTGGATGTGGCGGAATACGAGGATGAGGCCCTGCGGTACTTCTCCAACATCGTGGGGATGCAGTCCAAGGCGGTGCTCCGGGCCATCGAGAAGCTCGCGGGCCTTGCAATCGAGGTCATCGCCCCCTCCCACGGGCCCGTGTGGCGTCGGAACCCAAGGCACATCGTCGAACTCTATTTCCATTGGGAGCGGGTGGAGGCCTTGGGGTGGGAACTCGTGGGGGAAGTCTCCTTTCACGGCGCCCCCCACCCCCGAGGACCTGGCGCGGGCCCGGGAACTGGGGAGGAAGGTGGCGGAGCGGGTTGGCGCCGCGGCCCCGGAGGCCTAAGATCTCCGTGAAAGGACGGGGGTCTCCGAGAAGAGGAGATTCCCACTATGGGGCCCAAAGAATGGAGGAGCGCTTAAGGAGGAGTGGTGGAGTGGAAGAAGCTTGTGGAACGGGAGTATTTCGAGACCGATCAGGACTTCGTGGAGAACGTGCTTCCCCTGGGATCGGTTGATATCTCCTCCTTCGGGTTGATCGCCGACGCCACCCGGTACGCGCTGGTTGCCGAGGGAGAGGAGATCCACATCCGCCCGGAGATCGCTTCCCTCAAGCAGATCCTGGACTCCCTCTCCCGTGGGGGTACGGCGGTATCGCCGCGGGACGCCGAAACGGCGGTGCAGCGGTTCGCGGAGCTGTGGGAAGAACGAATCAAGGCCAAGGGAAAATGGGAAGCGCTTCTGGACTTCGCCCGGGAACGGGGAGAGATCCGGGAAGGAAAGCCTGAGGAGAAGAAGCGGCGGGGCTGGTTCTTCCGGCGCTAGCCCCGTCGCCCGATCCCTTCAGCGGCTTATCTCCAACGAGATCTCGTTGGCGTGCTTCAAGGTCTGGCCCACCAGGCACGCCCCGATGAACGCCCGCGCTCTGTCCTCGAGCTCCGCAGGGAGCGAGGGAAACCGAAGTGTGGCGGAGAAGTTCGCGAGCCGCGTGGGGGCTTGGACCGTCTCCGCCTGGGCCTCCACCTCGATTCCCTCGGGGGAGAGGCCGTTCTTTTGAGCAAATAAGGCCGCGAAGATCCCCACACACGAGGCCAGGGCCGCCACTACGAGCTCGGGAGGGGTGGGGCCTTTGTCCTCCCCACCCTTGTCCGGCGGGAGGTCCACGGTGAATTTGTGCCCGCGGATCTCGATATCGAACGAGATCCCCCCGGCGTACGTTGCCTTCGCCTTTGTCGCCATTTATCCTCCTTTCTCCACCATCCCACTAGTTTTAAACCACTCCACCGCCCGCCTCAGGGCCTCCTCGGCCGGCATGGGTTCATACCCCAGCTCCTCCCGCGCCTTCCGGATATCGAAGAACTCGTAGTACCGGGTCATGCGTACCGTGTCCGGGGTCATCCGGGGCTTCCCGCCGGTGAGGAGGCAGAGCCAGATATTGAGGTATGAGAGGGGAAGCGCCAGGGCGTAGGGAAATCTGTACTTGGGTGCCGGAAGCCCGGTAATCCGGGAAAGGGTGTCCAGGAGTTCCTTCATGGTGAGATTTTCCCCGCCCAGGATGTAGCACTCCCCGACCCTTCCCCGCTCCAGGGCAAGGAGGTGACCTCGGGCTACGTCTTCGGCTGCCACCACGTTCATCCCCGTATCCATGTAGGCGGGAAGCTTGTGCCTCAGGAAATCCAGGATCAGCTGCCCGGTGGGGGTGGGCTTGATGTCATAAGGGCCCACGGGGAAGCTGGGGTTGACGATCACCACCGGAAGTCCCCTCTTCGCGAACTGAAGCGCCACCTCTTGGGCAAGGTATTTGCTCTTTTTGTAGTCCCCGATCAATACCTCGGGGCGCACCGGGGTGTCCTCGTCGGCGGGGTTTTCCTTCGTGCCCCGGCCCAAAGCCGCGATAGAGCTCGTGTAGACGACCCTCTCCATCCCGAGCTCGTAGGCCGCCCGCAGGACGTTCCTCGTCCCGTCCACGTTCACCTCGTAGATGAGCCTTTTGGGCCGCACCCAGAAGGAGTAGAGGGCCCCCACGTGGAAGACAACCTCACAGCCCTCCATACCCCGCTTTATGGAAGAGAGATCGCGAAGGTCTCCTTCTACCACTTCGATGGACAGGCCTTGGATGTTGCGGCGGTCCGAGCTCGGACGCACCAGGGCCTTGACCTCGAAACCTTTGGCGAGCAAGGCCCGGACCACGTTGGCCCCGATGAACCCCGTGGCGCCGGTGACGAAGGCCTTCATCTCACCATTTGGAAGAGCCGAAGTAACCGTTCATGGGACCGAAGCGCGGCAGGGGCCAGATCCGGAAATACGGCTCCCCGATAAACGCCCGGGCCGGGACAAACCCCCAGTAGCGGGAGTCATAGGAGTTCATGGTGTTGTCGCCCAGGACAAAATAGTAGCCCTCGGGAACCGGCGTGGGGGTGACACCGTACCGCATCCGGGGATCCCCAGCCCAATAGGTATGTGCAGCGGCGAAGGTGGGAACTTTTCCGTCCACGTAAACTTTGCCACCCTTGATCTCCACCGTTTGGCCCCCCACGGCGATGAGGCGCTTGACGTAGCGAGCGTAGCGGGCCTTGTACCTGATGCCGAGGTCGGAGAGGTCGTCGGCGTCGGGGGGAACCGACACCGTGAGGTCGAGCCGCACCGCCCGGGGGAACTCCCCCCGGAGCACGGTGAACACCAGATCCTCCCCGCGATGTGCCCTGATCCTTTCCTTGAGCACCAGAAGATGGGAGATGGGTTCCCCTCCGACCCCAAGGGAGGGGTCACCGGGATAGACGATCCAATCCCCCGGTTCGAGCCCGGCCACATCCGCGGGGCTTCCCTTCCGAACCCCGGTCACCTTCAGGGACTCCAGGTGGTAGAAGACCACCACGTCTCCCGGCTTGGGATCCCGAAAGTAGTAGGAGATGCGGTCCACGAAGAACCGGTCCCCCGGCTTTATGGTGGGGATCATGGACTCGGAGGGAACGTACATGTGGACGGTGACGAAGTTGATGATGATGAGGGCGATGGCCACCGCCTCCACGATGGCCTCTACCCAACCGAGGAGGTAGGCCGCCACCGGCCCGGGATACCACCCGAAACGGTGGGCCAACCGGACGATCGGTGGCGGTTTCTTCTTCTTTTTCTTGCGGCGGAATCTCATCGGATGTGATGGATGTTGGTGTAGCGGCGCAGGTAAAAGGGCCGCGCCTGGCGGACCTTTTGGGAGCGGCGCACCACCTCGATCCGCTGAACGCTGGGGGAGTATAGGTAGAAGGTGCGCTCCACCCCCACCCCGGCCGCGATCTTGCGCACGGTGATGGTGGCCCGGGCGCCGGAGCCGGCCCGCTTAAGGACTACACCCTCGAATACCACCGTCCGCTCCCGCGACCCCTCCCTGATCCGCTCGTGCACCCGGACGATGTCCCCGGGACGGAACTCAGGGATCTCCTTTTCTGCCGTGAATTTCGCCTCCACCATGCGGATGAGATCGTCGTAGCCCATCATCCCTCATCTCCTTTCAACCGGTCCAGGATGATCGCCGCTGCGGCCCGGACCGAGAGGTGGTTGTAATCGTTTTTCTCCCGCACCGGAGGAAGGAGGGCATCGCAAGCCCAAAGGAGCTCTTCGGCCATGCCGTTGCCGGTGCCGAACAATAACAATACCGGCTTTTCCTCCGTACGCAAATGCTTTCGGGCCTCCTCCCAAGTTATCCGGGGATAGGGGAGCCCCGGACGGGCGGAAGTCCCCCAGATCAGGGGGTCCTGCCCCTCCCATTCGCTTACCATATGAACGCAATCCTCCAAGTCCTCCATCACCGAGATGATCTCCACCGCTTCCACCCGGGAAGGACGCTCCTGGCGCCAGAACTCCAGGATCCGCTGGACGATGGTGCGTTGGGACTCCAGGGGATGGACGATGAAGTAGCGGGAGACGTTGTAGGTGCGACAGCTCCGGGCGATGTCCACGACGTCCAGGGAGGTGATGGCGGTGGCCACCACCCCGCCCTTCAGGCTCTTCATGGGGTAATGCATCAGCGCCACGTACAGGTTCGCCATCTCTAGGGGTCGGCCTCGATGGAGAGGCCCAGGAGGTCCGGCCGGTTCTCCAAGGTCTTGCGCCATGCCTCCCGCTCGCGGAAGCGGGCGATCCGCTCGTGGTTTCCCGAGAGCAATACTTCCGGGACACGCATACCCCGGAAGACCCGGGGACGGGTGTACTGGGGATACCCTAGGCGGGGACCACAGAAGAAGGAATCGGTGGCGGCCGACCAGTACCGTCCCACCACCCCGGGGACCATCCGCGCCACCGCCTCCACCACTACCGCGGCGGGAAGCTCTCCCCCTGCCAACACGTAATCACCGATGGAGAGCTCGAGATCCGCCGTCTCCGCCACCCGCTCGTCCACCCCCTCGTAGCGGCCGCAGAGGAGGACCAACTCCCCTTTGCGGGCGAGCTCTCGGGCCATGTCCTGGCGGAAGAGCTTCCCCTGGGCGGAGAGGAGTATCACGTACGGGCGCCTCCCCACCTCCCGGGTGATCGCATCGACGGCCCGGAAAAACGGCTCCGGCCGCATCACCATCCCTGCCCCGCCCCCGTAGGGGCGATCGTCCACGATCCCCCGGTCCGGGGCGAAGGCGCGGAGATCGTGGATGTGGATCTCGATGAGGCCCTTCTTCTGCGCCGACCACAGAACCCCGGAGGAAAAGAAAGGCTCCAGCATCTCGGGGTAGATGGTGACGATATCGAACCTCATCCGACCTCCACCACCGTCGGCCTTCCCGCCCGCTCGCAGATCCTCTCGACGACGAAGGAGATCGCCTCGAAATCCCGCTTCTTGAATCGCCGCCGGGCCAGGGGACTGGGACGGAGGATCACCAAATCCAATCCCGGGGTCCACACATGCACGATCCGGAATTCCCCGGGAGCAAGGTTGGAGACGAGGTATCGGACGAGCTCAACCGGAAGCGTCCCCGCCTCCCGCGTCCGTACCTTCTCCCTTCTTTCCGAACCGTTCCTCATGCCAGAGCTTCATCACCCCGGCCTTGGAAAGGACCCTTTTGGCGGCGTGGGTGGGTTGTGCCCCCTGTCGGAGCCACTCCAGTGCCTCCTCCACATCTACGGTGATGTCCCAGGGATCGGTGAGGGGATTCACGTGCCCGATCTTGGCGATCACCTTCCCGTCCCTCTTTTCCGTGGCTTCCACCACCACGAGCCGATAGCTGGGCTGCTTCTTCTTTCCTACCCGTTGTAGCCTTATCTTCACCGCCATGAGTTATCACCCCGCTTGTGATGTGACACGTCGAGCTGCAAGAAACCCGCGGTCGGGCTTTGCCGGGTAAGTTTACTTCAAAGCCTGGGCTGATTCTCCCGCAGGAAGGACTCCCAGCCGGGAGGAAGCCCCTTCTTCTTTCCCATCCGCTTCATGAGCTTGCGCATCTTCTCGAACTGGGAAAGGAGGCGGTTTACGTCTTGAACGGTGGTACCGGAGCCCCTGGCGATGCGGCGCTTGCGGCTGGCACCGATTATATGGGGGTTGGCGCGCTCCTCGGGGGTCATGGACTGTATGATGGCCCGGACCTTCACCAATTCCCGTTCCAGTTCGGGATCATCCGCCATCCGACCGAACCCAGGGATCCGGGAAAGGAGCTGGGAAATGGGGCCGGCCCGGCGCATGGCCTCCAGCTCCTCCAGGTAATCCTGGAGGGTGAACTCCCCGGTGCGGACCTTTCGGGAAAGCTTTTCCAAATCCTTCCCCGCCGCTTCCTCCACCTTTTCGAACAGGCCCGCAAGATCCCCCAGGCCCAGGATCCGGTCGGCCATCCTGGTGGGGTGGAAGACCTCCAGGTCGGGGGGACGTTCGCCTGTCCCAACGAACAGGATCGGAAGCCCCGTGGCATACCGCACCGAGAGCGCCGCCCCTCCCCGGGCGTCCCCGTCGAGCTTGGTGAGCACCACCCCGGTGGTTCCCAATGGGAGGAATGAGTTGGCGATCCCCACCGCCTCCTGCCCCACCAAGGCATCCAACACCAAAAGGACGTCCCCGGGGGAGAATGTCCCGACGAGCTCCGTCAGGAACTTGAGGACCTCTTCCTGTCCCGGCAGTGACCCCGGGGTATCGATGATCAACGTATCCACCGGAACTTCCGGGGCCTCACGGACGGCGGCCCTGAGGTTGATAATCGGGGCTGAACCCCCATCTCGAAACGGGACCCCGACCTTCTCCGCAAGGGATGAGAGCTGTTCCGCCGCCGCGGGGCGGAAGGGGTCGGCGCAGAAAAGGAGCGGGTGGCGCCCGTGCTTGCGCAAGTACAGGGCGAGCTTCCCCGCGGTGGTGGTCTTCCCCCCTCCCTTGGGCCCCACCAACATTACCAGGGCCGGCTGGCCTCTGAGGTTGAGGGAGGCCACCTCCCCACCCATGATCCCGGCAAGCTCGTCCCGCACGATCTTGAGGAGCTGCTGGGCGGGGGTGAGGGAGGAAAGGACCTCCTTCCCCACGGCGCGGGCGCGGATCCTCTCCGTGAGCTCCTTCACCACCGAGAAGTGCACATCGGCGGAAAGAAGGGCCCGGCGGATCTCGCGAAGACCCTCTTTGACGTCGGCCTCGGAGAGGACACCCTTTCCCCCGAGCCGCTTGAAGATCCGGGAAAGCCTTTCCGTTAGAGACTCGAACACAAACGCAGTCTACTTCGGCGGAAGGATCCTCTCAAGGAGGTCGGTGGCATGGTAGGCCCGGGCGAAGTCGGGATGGGAAATCACCTCCAAAAGGAGCTCCACGTTGGTCTTGACCCCCGAGATGCGGAAGCGTTTGAGGGCCGAGTACATCCTGAGGCGTGCCTCCTCCCGGTCCTCGCCGAAGGTGATGAGCTTGGCCAGGAGGGGATCGTAATAGGGCAGGACCTCCATCCCCTGGTATATGTGGGTATCGAGGCGCACCCCGATCCCGCCGGGGAGGTGCTCTATGTGGATCCTACCGGTGGAAGGGAGGAAGTCGTGGGCGGGGTCCTCGGCGTTGATCCGGCACTCCATGGCCCAGCCCCAGAACTCGATCTGTTCCTGGGAATACCCCAAGGGCTCTCCCTTAGCGATGCGCAGCTGCTCCCGCACCAGGTTCCTGCTCACCCGGACCTCCGAGACGGGGTGTTCCACCTGGATACGGGGATCAGGTGGAACACCCCGTCTCGGAGGTCCGGGTGAGCAGGAACCTGGTGCGGGAGCAGCTACGCATCGCTAAGGGAGAGCC
>JAGGWU010000091.1 GCA_021163465.1 Candidatus Bipolaricaulota bacterium | reverse complement strand
TGTGCTCGGGCAAGTACCCGGCCGCCCCCCGGTGGCCAATGACGATTTTCTCCTGGGCGAGCGCGGACACGCCCAAACAAAGAGCGGCAATTATCACAGACAAAAACATTCTCACCCTCGTTAACAGCTCATCCCCCTTGTCCTCGCCATTGTACTAAAGCTCCAACTACCATAAAAAGGCGCCGAGATTTCCTCCGGATAGATCTTCTCCAAGAGTGATCTGGGCGAAAACCGCCGTGTCCGCAGGTGAAAGGTTCGCTATTACCCAACTTTGACAACAACGCACAAAATCGTGTTCTGAAGGCATCTTTAAAAACGGTAGGTTCAATTGCAATGGATACGCTGCCAGCTGGTTTTTCCGGCCAATTCGTAGGCACTACAAGGAAGCAAAGCCCCAGAAAAGACTTCCGCTGCGATCGCCTATATGCAGTTGCCATGGACTTTTGGAAGCACACTGCCAAACCTGGGCAACACACTTCCATAACGAGGTGGCCCAGATCGCCGCCACAAGCACCATCCCAGATAGACAAGGACACGCTGGGGAGTGAAGAGGATTGTCAGCCCCCACCTCCTTGACTTCCGAAAAGCTATATCAGTTCGTCCCAAGCCGCTTGGCGCCTCGGCCTTAGAAGTAATACACGGTTATACCTCCATCGATGACCAGGTTGGCCCCGTTTATCCAGGACGATTCGTCTGAGGCGAGGAACACCGCCGCGTTTACGATGTCAGCGGGCTTTCCGAACCGGCCCAGGGGGATCCGCCGGAGCCGTACCGCCCGTTTCTCAGGATCCGTGAAGAGCTTCTCCAACAGAGGGGTGAGCACCGGCCCGGGCGAGATGTCATTAACCCTCACCCCCTTGGGCCCGAACTGCACCGCCAAGGATCTCGTGAGCGCCAGGACCGCGCCCTTGCTGGCGGTATAAGCATCCTGGGGAACGGTGCAGCCCACTAAGGCCACGAACGAGGCGATGTTGATCACCGAGCCCCCTCCGGCCCGTAATAGGGCCGGGATGCCATATTTACAACACAACGCTAACCCCTTGACGTTGACCGCGAACACGCGATCCCAAACCACCTCGTCCATATCCAGTACCGAGCCATCCTCAGCAGGCATGACGCCGGCGTTGTTGTAGAGAACATTTATCTTGCCGAACTTCCTCTCGCCCACCTCGATGGCCCTCTTCACGTCCTCTGCGGTGGCCACATCGCCGAGGACGGCGATGGCGTCGCCGCCAGCGCGGCGGATCATCTCCACTGTCTCCTCCACTGTGTCGACACGGATGTCGTTGGCAATCACCTTCGCCCCTTCGGCGGCGAACCGTAAAGCGGCCTCGCGCCCCATCCCCCCGCCGGCCCCAGTGATGAAGGCGACTTTACCTTCCAACCGCATATGACCTCCTTTCTTCCCGCAGTGGCAACACCAGAAACTCGATCCAATTCCTGATCTCCATCTCTCTTACGGAAGGGTCTATGATATTGTCCCCGACCCCGAGCTCGGCGCGGAGCCTCGGGGACGAAGGGTCCTTATGCAAGGAGAAATACAGCTCCACGTGTTGCATCACCTCGTCGGTGGAGCCGAAGAACCCTTCCCGTACCAATGCCTCCGCCCGCGCCCGTATCAAGCGGCCCATCTCGTAGAAGTCGTATTCCGGGTGATATTGAGTCGCCCAGAAGACCCCGTTGCGGTAGGTAACCTCTATAGCCTGGACCCGTGTATGGTCCCCGGTGGCGAGGAGCTTGGCCCCTTGGGGAAGCTTCGTAACCTCATCTAGGTGCATGATGAAACCGTTATAGCGGTCAGGCTTGCCCTGCAAGAGGAGGGAGTCCTTCCCCTCCGGGGTATGGACTATGTTCCGCACGACACCCCACTCACGTCCCTTGGGATTCCTCCGCACTTCCCCGCCGGCAGCCACCGCCGCCATCTGAATCCCCCAGCAGCTGCCGTAACTGGGGATACCCAGGCCATAGATGAGACGGGCAAGCTCTATCTGACGTGTGACCCTGGGATCGTGTGAGTGGTAAACCGTCAGATCGGAGCCCGTCCAGATGATCCCGTCGTACCTCCTCAGCTCCCTTGCGCTCGGCAATGGCTCCTCCACATCGGCGATGAAGCGGATGTCGACCTTGGCGTTAGGCGCATACTTGAGCAGACACCGCCGGAACAGGTGATGAGGATGCCCCACGTCCATCTCGTCGAATCTTCGCCGGCTCTCACGGGGGTAACAGTTAAGGATCAGGAACCTGAGGGCTTCAGGGGTCAACACGGGTACCTCCTTGGTCATATACGCTCAAAATATCGAATCCTTTCCCAGTCCGTGACCACGGCCCGATAGGCCTCCAGCTCTGCCTCAGCGAATCTCGAGTAGTGTTCCACGACCAGGTCACCGAAGATCCGCCGCACGAATTCACTTTCCCTGAACAGAACCAGGGCCTCTTCCAAACTCCTCGGGACCTGAGGTACATCCTCCAAGATGTAAGCGTCTCCCGTTACTGATGGCGGTGGAGCGATCCCCTTCTCTATGCCGTCCATCCCGGCGGCCAACAAGGCGGCGAAGGCGAGATAGGGGTTGGCGTCCGCTCCGGGGAGGCGGCACTCTATGCGGAAGCTATTTTTTCCCCCCCCGACCACCCGGAAACCGGCGCTGCGGTTGTCGTAACCCCACACTATCCGGGTAGGGGCGAACGAGCCGGCACGGTACCGCTTGTAGGAATTGACAGTGGGCGCGAAAAAGAGAGCCAGTTCCCGGGCGTAAGCTATCAATCCCCCCAAGAAATGCTTGAAGATCCGCGATACCCCCGCAGGGATCCCGTTGATCCTCTCGTTCCCGAGGAATAGGTTCCGCCCTTCCCTGTCCCACAGGCTGAGATGGATGTGCATGCTGTTTCCCGACATCCCCTCGTCCCACTTGGCCATGAACGTGATAGATCTCCCTTTCTCCAACGCTATCTCCTTGCAGATCTCCTTGAAAAGGACGGTGCGATCGGCTGCCTCTAGGATATCGGAATACCGTATGTTTATCTCATGTTGGCCCGGCCCATATTCACCTTTGCTCGATTCCACTGGTATCCCTGAAGCCATGAGATGCTCGCGTATCGCGCCGATAAGAGGTTCCTCCCGGGAGGTCTGGAGGATATGGTAATCCTCGATATAGTCTCCGAGAGACCTCAAATCTCGGTATCCCTTGAGTCGGGCCTCATCGTAGCTTTCCCTGAAGAGGAACATCTCCATTTCCGTTGCCCCTAGGGGGAGGATGTCCATATCGTTTGCCCTGACTAACTGCCGTTTCAGAATCGTCCTTGGGGCAATGTGAGACAGTTTTCCCCCTTCGACATCCGCCAACACGATGGCCGTCCGTGGAAGCCAGCTCGCCCTCCTCAGGGTATCCAGATCGGGAACCAGCACGATATCGCCGTAACCCGTGTTCCAGCCAGAGAGGCAATAGCCGGGAACAAGTTCCATTTCTATATCCGTAGCCAAGAGGTAGCTACACACGTGGAGTCCATGGTCCAGCACATGTTCCAAAAAGAACTCGCCTGTCACCCTCTTCCCCATTAGCCGACCGTATAAGTCGGGGAAAGCCACGATCACTGTGCTTATCCTTTCGGAGCGAATGTCCTCCTTCAGCTCATCAAGGGACAACTTCCCTCTTATGTTTTCTTTCCCCATTGTCCCTCGGCTGCATCCAAGATCGCCCTTAGTCGCTGAGGAAAATCAGTAATTATCCCCGCAACCCCAAGCTTGATATATTGCTTCATTGTCTCCTCATCATTCACCACGTAGACGTTCACCTTAAGGCCACGCTTGATAAGGTACTTCACCTCTTCCGGGCTCAACCACTCCGGGACGTTATAGGTTTTAAAATGGTAATCACTCCAGTCGATGGGTTTATCAGGTGGCCATCCCACCAAGGCTTGGACCTCGATCTCTGGCCACTCTCGTTCCACCTCCCGGAGCCAATGGTGTTGGAAGGAAGAGACCACCACGTGGTCCTTCACATCCAACTGATCGATGAGCTCTAGTGCGGTGCGGACGATGGGAAAGCGATCCATAGGCGGGGGGACGGCCTTCAGCTCCACATTGGCCTTGAAGCCGTGCTCCTTCGTGAATACAAGGGCCTCCTCCAATGTAGGGATACGTTCACCCCGATAGGATTCGAGGTCTTTCCGTGGCACGCGTCCGGCGGCGATCTCGCTGAAAGGATCGGCTTCTACGAACCACGAGCCGGCATCCAGGCATTTTATCTCCTCGAGGGAAAAAGTGGTGACTATCCAGGGAGAACGGTCGGGGAATTTCTCCCTTGCATCTGTGGTGCGAAGGAGATGATCATCATGAAACAGAATCAAAACGCCATCCTTGCTAACGGACACGTCGAACTCCCACATATCCGCTCCGGCCTCGATGGACTTGCGTGCAGCGGCCAGCGTGTTCTCGGGCGCTAAACTACGGGCTCCTGCATGTGCGATGTTCAAAACTTTCCTCATTTCTCCCTCGCCAACACAAAACCTTTGGTAAATTGTTCCTGCAACAAGGCGAAAACAATCAAAGGAGGTATCATGGCCAAGATCACAGCGGCCATGACCAGGCCCCAATCCGTCGCCTCCATCGCGGTCATCGTGCTTTTGAGCCCAACCTGGATCACCTGCCTCGTGGTCTCGCGAATGATCACCAACGGCCAGAGGTATTGGTTCCACATGTAGATGAATTGGATGAGGGCAAATGCCCCGATCACGTTCCAGGAGAGAGGGAGGAGCACGCTCCACAGGAAGCGCAATGGCCCGGCCCCGTCGACCCTTGCCGCGTCCGCTAGATCAGGGGGGATACTGGAAAAGT
>JAGGWU010000080.1 GCA_021163465.1 Candidatus Bipolaricaulota bacterium | reverse complement strand
TCGCCGTCCCCGGCCACCACCACCACCCGGAACTTCATCCTCTTTCCGCCCTTGGTGACCTTCCCCACCCGGCGGATCTCGATCACCTCGTTGATGACCTTCTGCGGCTCCACCGTTATTTGTCTCACCATGTCAGAATTCAAGCCCCTCCTCCCTGGCGGCCTCGGCCAGGGCCCTGACCTTCCCATGGTAAGGATATCCGCCCCGATCGAAGACCACCCGCTTGATCCCCCGCTCCAGGGCCCGCTTGGCGATCAATCTTCCCACCTCCCGGGCGGCCTCGATGTTGTCGGAACGGATCTTATCGCGGAGCTCGGGGTCCAGGGTGGAGGCCGCGGCGAGCGTCCGGCTCCCCTGGGGCGGGGAGTCGTCGATGATCTGGGCGTAGATATGCCTGAGCGACTTGAACACGAACAGCCTCGGCCGCTCCGGGGTACCCACGACCTTCTTCCGGACACGGCGGTGCCGGATCTTTCGGCGCTCGTTGCGACTCAAGCCCCTGGTCTTCATCCTGCCTTCACCCCCGCCTTGCCCGGACGCAACCGGACCACCTCATCGGCGTAGCGGATGCCCTTGCCGTGGTAGGGATCCGGCGGACGGCACTTGCGGATGTCCGCCGCCACCTGGCCCACCCGCTGCTTGTCGATTCCCCTCACCACGATGGTGTTGTTGTCGGGAACCTCGATCTCCACGTCCTCCGGAACGGGGAACTTGACGGGATGGGAGTAGCCGAGCTCCATCACCAGGGTCTTCCCCTCCATCCGGGCCTTGTACCCGAGCCCCTGGATCAGGAGCCTCCGCTCCCACTTCTCCTTCACCCCGCGGACCATGTTGGCAATCAGGGCCCGGTAGAGGCCGTGGCGGGCCCGGTAGGGGGCACGGTCCCCCTTACGGTGGACCCGGACCTCGGAGTCGGCTACCTCGATCTCCACGTACTCCGGCTCGTAGCGGGTCTCCAACGTCCCGTGGGGGCCCTTGACCACCACCCGGTCCCCTTCCACCCGGACCTCGACCCCCTCGGGGATGGGTATCGGTCGCTTCCCTATCTTGGACATGGTCTCACCTCACCAGACCTCGCAGATGAGCTCCCCGCCGATGTGGCGTTTGCGTGCCTCCTTATCCGTCATCACCCCTTGGGAGGTGGAGAGGATGGCGATCCCCAGCCCGGAACGCACCGGCTTGATCTCGTCCGCCTCCACATAAATCCTCCGGGAGGGCTTGGAGACCCGGCGCAGCCCGGTGATGGCGGGGATCCATTTCCTCGTCCCCTCGCGCTTGTACTTGAGCCGGATCCTGAGGATCGGGTAAGAGCCTCCCTCCAAGACCTCGTAGTCCTGGATGAACCCCTCCTCCTTCAGGATCCCGGCGATGGCCACAAGCATCTTGGAGGAGGGCACCTCCACCGACTCTTTGCGGCGCATAAGGGCGTTCCTGATGCGTGTGAGCATGTCGGCAATCGGGTCGTTGACCATCGTCCTCACCTCGCTCACCAGCTGGCCTTCTTCACCCCGGGGATCTCCCCCTCCAGGGCCATCTTCCGGAAGCAGAGCCGGCAGATCCCGAAGTCCCGGATATAGCCCCGGGGCCGGCCGCAGAGCTTGCAGCGGTTCCGCTGGCGCACCTTGAACTTGGGCGGCCGCTTGGACTTCTCTATCAGCGCCTTCCTCGCCATCTTCCCTCCTAAGATTCCCGGAAGGGGCACCCTAGGGCCTTGAGCAAGGCGTACGCTTCGCGGTCGGTCTTCGCAGTGGTCACGATGACGATGTCCATCCCCTGTGGTTGGACCACATCGTCATATGTGACCTCGGGAAACACCAGTTGGTCCGGGATCCCCAGGGAATAGTTCCCCCGGCCGTCGAAGGAGTCCGGGGATACCCCCTTGAAGTCCCTCAACCCCGGGAGCACCACGTTGAAGAGCTTGTTGAGGAACTCATAAGCCCGCTCTTTCCTGAGCGTCACCTTGCACCCGATCGGATCTCCCTTCCTGATCTTGAAGTCCGAGATGGAGCGCTTGGCCCGGGTGACCACCGGCCACTGGCCCGCGATCTGGGCCAGGTTCTTCATCGCCCCCTCCAGGACCTTGGGGTCGTCGTGCTTGCCGACCCCCATGTTGATAACCACCTTCTCTATCCTGGGCACCTGCATCACGTTTTTGTACCCAAGCTCCCGCATCAACTGCGGCACGATCTCCTTCTTGTACTTCTCGAGCAGCATCTTCAGTCGAACGCGGCCTTACAGTGCTTGCACTGCCGCTTCTTCCTCCCCTCCACGAAGGTATAACCGATACGCGTCGGAACCCCACATTCGGGGCAGATCACCTTCACGTTGGAGACGTGGATGGGCGCCTCGCGCTTGATGATCCCGGGCTCCCGGATGGTGAGGGTAGGGCGCTGGTGCTTGGTGATGATGTTCACCCCCTCCACCAGCACCCTCTCCTCATCGGGGAAGACCTTGAGGACCTTGCCGATCTTCCCCCGATCGTCCCCAGCGATCACCTTCACGCGATCGCCCTTCTTGACCTTCATCAGACCACCTCCGGGGCCAGCGAAATGATGCGCATCATGCCCAGATCCCGGAGCTCCCGCGCCACCGGGCCGAAGACCCGGGTGCCGATGGGCTGGAGGTTCTTGTCCACCAACACCACGGCGTTATCGTCGAACCGGATGTAGGAACCATCGGGGCGCCGGTAGGCGGCACGGGTGCGCACGATCACCCCGCGGACGATGTCTCCCTTCTCCAGGTCCGCGGTGGGGATCCTCTTCTGGACGGACCCCACAATTATATCCCCGATCTTTCCCACGCGCTTTTTCCCCAGGACCTGAATGCACTTTATCACCCTGGCTCCGGAGTTATCGGCCACCACGAGCTTCGTCTCCGGCCGAATCATGGCTCATCCCTCCTCCGCGCGTCTCAAAACCTCCACCAGCCGCCAGCGCTTGAGGCGGGAAAGCGGCCGGGTTTCCTCGATGAGGACGATGTCCCCCACCTTCGCCTCCTCGCGCTCGTCGTGGACGTAGTACTTCTTGCGGCGCTTGACGTGTTTGTGGACCCGGGGGTGCTCGTAAAGCGATTCCTCCAGGACCACGATGGTCTTCTGCATCTTGTCGGAGACCACCTTGCCGATCCTCCGCTTACGCACGGCTCCCCTCCCGCCGCTTGAGCTCCCGCTCGCGCAGGATGGTGAGCGCGCGAGCGATGTCCTTCTTGGTCTTCTTTATCTCGGCCGTGTTCTGGAGCTGCCCCGAAGCTAGCTGGAACCTGAGGTTCAACAGCTTCCTCTTCCACTCCGCCACCTTCTGGCGGAGCTCGTCATCGGAGAGCTCCCGGAGTTCCCTGGCCTTCATCTCGCCTCACCCCCGAAGTGGAACCTGGTCTTGAGTCGCGTGGGGATGGGGAGCTTGGCCGAGACCAAGCGGTGGGCCTCCTTGGCCTCCTCCGGGGAGACCCCGGCGAACTCGAAGATTATCTTCCCGGGAAGCACCACCGCCACGTACCCTTCCACGTTCCCCTTGCCTTTTCCCATGCGGGACTCGGCCGGTTTTTTCGTGTAGGGCTTGTCGGGGAAGATCCTGATCCAGATCTTCCCCCGGCCGATGGCCCGGGAAAGGGCGGTACGGGCGGCCTCGATCTGCTGTTGGGTGAGCCAGGCAGCTTTCAGGGCCTGGATGCCGTAGTCGCCGAAGGCCACCTCACACCCCCGGGTGGCCTTGCGCTTGAAGGCCCCGCGCTGGCGCTGCTGCTTCCGGAACTTCGTCCGCTTTGGGAAAAGAAGGGCCATCTTTCCTCACCCCTCGGCCTCAGATCTCTTTTGCTCCTTGGGGGACCAAACCTCGCCCCGGAAAACCCAGGCCTTGACCCCGATGATCCCGTATTTGGTCCAGGCCTCCGCCAGGGCGTAGTCCACGTCGGCCCTGAGCGTCGAGAGGGGGACCCGGCCTTCCTTCATCTCCACCGAGCGGGCGATCTCCGCCCCCCCGAGCCTCCCCGAGACCCGGATCTTCACCCCCTGGGCCCC
>JAGGWU010000156.1 GCA_021163465.1 Candidatus Bipolaricaulota bacterium | reverse complement strand
CCCCTGGCGCTCTCCATCTCCCGGGCCAGCAGGGCCGAGGTGAAGCTGGCCCAGGAGACTTTGGAACGGGTGCGGGTACCGCGGAGGAGCCGCAAAGGCCGCCACAAATGGGCGGATGAGTACAAGAAGAGATGGCGGGTGGAGAGAGGACGTTCGCCTGGCTCGGCAACTTCAGGAGGCCGGTGGTCCGCCGGGAGAGGCCGGCCATGATGTACGAAGCCTTCTACATCCTGGCCTGTATCATCATCTGCTTGAGGGAACTTTTGAAATGACTTCTAATTAACACGACTTTGAGCAGCAGGCTCTTTAGCGCTAATCGCGCGTTCTATCGGTGTACTAAACTGATCCTAGGTGAGTTTCTATCTCAATTCTACTTCCTTGAGGAGATGGTATAACACGAATTCGGACGGGGAAATAATCTTGGAGCTCTTGACGATGGGAAATTATTATAAGATCCAAATCTTGTCTATTTGCATGTGCTCGAAGGATTTGGGCTACTTGCGTTAAGGTTTCTCTGTCAAGTGTCCCGAATCCCTCGTCGAGGAAGATAAATCCAGGAGCTTCTACACCACGGGTGCTTACAAGCGTTTGGGCCATCCCAAGCGCTAAAGACAAGCTTGTTAAAAATTGTTCACCGCCACTCAAGTGCTGAACATCTCGTACATCGCCTGTGTATCCATCCTGAACATATATATCTAACCTTTCTTCCACAGCGTTCAATGCTTGAAGGTCAAATTGGTACCGTCCTCCAGAGAATTCCTCTAAAAAGACATTCGCATTTCGTAAAAGCTCTGCTAGGTAAATTCGAGTTACCCAATAGGGGAAAGCTTTTGGATTATTTGAAGGAGAAAAGACACTTAACAAAGCATTCAGTATCTCGAGATTCTCCCTTTCCTGTTCCCAGGCCTTAATTATCGCATCGGCTTCTTTCCGTCTTCGTTTCATCTCTTTTCGTTTTTCGTCCAGCTGGCCTAACGCCTTTTGAATTTCTTTTAGCTTTACATGAAGGTCACCAAGCTTTTCTTCCGTTTTTCTCTTTTGCTCTTCCACTTTGCGTAGCTTTTCCTGAAAGTGCCGTTTATACATTGCTAAATCTGCAGGGGATAACTTATTCGTTTGGAGATGCTGAAGAAGGACGCACATCTCGTCGTCTTCGTAATCTTGAAGAGTCTGTATAGCAGTTTCTATTTTGGACCTGAGTTGTGTTTTTTCCTTTTCCCATGTGCGTACTTTTTCCTGGAGCTGTGGTAATGTTCTCACAAGAGTATTCGTTTCGTGAAGGTCCTCTTCGCTTCGATGAAACTTCGCTTTAGAAAAAGCATGCAAGAGCTCTCGTTCAACCCTCTGAAGGCGCTTTTTCTCATCTGTAAGCACTTTCTTTGCTTTTTCGATCTCGCCCTGCAATTTGGCCTGTTGTTTCTCTAGAACTTCTCGTTGCTCCTCGATATGCTTAATATGTTTGCTTAAACGAGCCTTCTGTTTTTCCAACTCCTTTTGTTTTTCCCTTAAATGTGTATCTATTTCTCGAAGCGCTTGTAAAGAGATAGTTTTATCGGAAAGGCCCAGTTCTGTTTTAAGAGTTTCCTGAGCTTGCCGAATCTGTGTTAAGTATTCCCTCTGGTCTTTTTCCATTTTGCGGAGTTGTTCTTCAAGTTCATGCCCACGAAATCCCTGCTCTTCAAGCCTTTCCAATGTAGAAACAGCATTTTCTTTAGTGGGCACTCCCCATTTTTTGAGTTTTCGATTTATGTTTTTCAAGGAAGGAGTGGCGGGGATGTTTGATTCAAGCTCTTCCTTTTTTTCTTCCAAAGTCTTACACCGCTCTTCAATGCGGGCCAGTTCCTTCTCGTACTCTCGCTTGTTCTCCTCCAGCTCCTTTTCCAACTTCCGTATCTCTTCCTCGACGGACTTCTCCGTTAGGCCCTGCTCTTCTAGCATCTCAAGCGTGCGGCCCGCTGTCTTCTTCGGAGCAACCCCGAGCTCCCGCAGTTCACGGGCCACATCCCTGAAGGGCGGTAGCTTCGATGGATCTACTTCCAGCTTTTCTTTTCTCTCCTCCAAACTCTTGCGCCTCTCCTCAATGCGGGCCAGCTCCTTTTCGTACTCTCGCTTGTTCTTCTCCAGCTCCTTCTCCAGCTTTCGTATCTCTTCCTCGGTGGACTTCTCCGTTAACCCCTCTTTCTCTAACATCTCAAGCGTACAACTCGCTGTCTTCCTCGGGGAAATCCCAAGCTCCCGCAGTTCACGGGCCACATCCCCAAATGACGGAAGCTTCGATGGAACCACGCCTAGCTGTAAAATTGCCCTGCAACGGTCCTGTAAACGCCCAGTAATTTCGCCTAATCTTTTCTGAAGCCCGTTTAGTTTTTGTTGTACCCCTCTTCTTTCTTCCTCAATCTGGCCAAGCGACGGAGCGCTTTCGTCCGGATGAAAAGGGGAGGGATGTTGTGGCGACCCACACAATGGACAAGGCACACCTTCTTGAAGCTCTTGAACTAAAGAAACGAGATGTGCATTACGTTCTTTTTTTCGAATACTGAGCAGTTCCTCTTCGAGCTTTTGTATCTTTTTCTCCACCTTTTCACGCTCTCGTTTCAACCCTTGCAATTCATCCCAAAGGGCAAGAGCCTTTAGGATAGGAAACAGACTTTTGAAACGCTGCTGCCGCTGGAGTTTTCCTTCAACCTCTCTCTGTATTTTCTTCCATTTTTGCGTCACAGCCTCGTCCTGCTTGCCGAGTTCTTGTAATTCTTCCCAAAGGGCAAGGGCTTTCAGAATAGTAAGAAGTTTTAAAAAGCGTTTTTTGATGGATATACTGTTTTCTATTTCTCCCCGGGCCTTTTCCCATTGCCGGGTAACCGTTTCACGGTGGCCTTCAAGTTCACCGATTTGCATTTGAACTTTTTCCAATTCTGCAAGTGGCGTGAGGCTTCGGATGATTTCCAGTAGCTCCTTTGCTTTAGCGATGTCCTTTGTGAGGCTACGCAATTTTTGTTGTGCGTTCTTCCAAGTGCGCTTTTGGGGAGCAAGAAACTTCAGGTGAGCTTTAATTTTTTCGGTTTCAGCTACGATGTTTTGTATCTCCTCTCTGTAAGCCGGGAGGCGCTCAATCTCCGGCAACAATTTCTTTAGGGTTTTTTAACTTTTCTCAACTTATCTTTCAGTCTTTTCAACTCTTGTTCGTTGGTGTGAATGCGATCTTTTAGGGTCTCAGATTTCTGAAAGAGCTCTTGAAAGAGCGCCCGAAATTCTTCAATCCGTTGAATTTCCCGGCGGATGGCCTCGATTTCTTCAGCGCGCTGTTCCACCTTCCTAAATGCTTCCAAGGCGTTAATAAGCGTTCGGAATACTTCTTCAATTCTCTGTAGTTGTATGTAAATTTCATCTAATTTTTCGCGCTCCTTTTCTTTCTTATGCACCGTTTCTCGAAGAACATTTTGTTTCTTTAACAAACTTTGAATTTCTTTCTTCAAGGCACTGACAATAGGCTTTGCATCTACGGGGTCATGAAGATCTTCTTTGTCTAAAAGCGATTGCAATTTAATTACCTTTTGATGCCGTTTTGCGTCAAGTTCCGCAACCTTTTGTCTCAATATATCAACAAAATGCTCAGCCCAGCCGACTGGGAGAAGCTTGACCAAAGTTTCATATCGCTTCCTCGGTTCACTTTTAAGAAATCGAGCGTATTCCCCTTGTGGGATCAAAACCACTTGCCTAAATAGATCGAAGTCGCTCATAAGGGGGAAGAGGCGCGTAAGCTGACGCTGATCAAAGGGTTCCCAGGTTTCCTTATTCCATTGATACCACCTATGCTCTCTTTTCAATCTACCCTTGTGCGCATGCCAAGAACGTTCGACGCGATACTTTTGGCCTCCAATTTCAAATTCAAGCACCAAGGACGCGGGCTGATCAGGAGAATATTCGGATATAGGTGACCGAAGGTTTCTTCTCTGATCGTAGCCAAAAAGAGCGTATAGTATTCCTTCCATAATAGTGGATTTGCCCGCTCCAGTGGGTCCGTAAATAAGCAATAGACGGTGTGTTTCAAGAAGTTCTCGGAAAGGAATTTCAACTCGTTCTGGATAAGCAATAAAATTTGTCAAAATTAACTTATTAAGCTTCATGACTTTTCTCCATGGTAGCAAAGATCTCACCAATTATGTCATTAATTCTCTCAATAGGTACGCTCTCCAATAAGTTATGTTCCTGGAGGAAACGGTGAACAAGTCTTTGAGGGGAAAGCTTGACGAGCGTCTGAGTGGGAGCTGCCGAGGACTCGTTGGCAAGTTGGTGCGCAATAGAATGAACTTTGCCGAAAAAGAATTTTACCCCGGGGTATTCAGCCTCTAGCGCGCTTATTACACCCTTCGCCAACGAGAGATCTCCGCCGGGTCGACTTAAAGTAACAAGAACTAAAAAATCTGTGTCACTAAATGGTGCACGATAAAGGTCCTCTATCACGAACTGACAATGATCTTTGTCCCAATACCCTGCCACTTCCAACATATCGATTTTTTGGGGAACCGACAGGGCCTCCCACTGCCCCGTTTCAGTATCCACAAGAAGGACTGTTTTCTTTTGGTTCTTCTCTTGTGGATGGTATTTCAAAAGGCTCCCAGGATACACTACATTTGAAGCCGGCATATGATGCCCATGGAGATGTCCACTTACCACGAGCTTCCATGCGCGAAGCATGTTTGCAGGGATAATTGGCACAAATCCTATTTCCCATTCATCCCACGCCTCTTGAACAGATCCCAAGATTGTAAGGTGTGTAATAAGGATACTGTTAGCAGGATCATAGCGGCTTGCGAGGTCCTCAAGGATTTCCTCCATAGATCTTCCTTCCCGTCGGTAGACAGAAAGGTGCGGAAGGAATATCAGGCCAGGAAGATCGACAATTACGTTCTTTTCAGACCAATTGGCTGCTGAAATCATGTGAAGTCCGTGCCGCGAGAGAATTCCCTCCATGTAAGTTACTAACTCCGGAAGATCATGATTTCCCGCGAGAAAGACCGCGGGGAGTCGGAGGTCTGCGATAGCATCTACGAATTCTGAAAAAAGTGAGAGAGCCTCAGCTGATGGTCGTTTACTGTCGAAAATATCTCCGGCCACTATTAAAACCTCTGGGCGCAGTTTCAAAACGAGCTCATCTAAAAACCACGATAATAACAACTCCTTCTGATAAGGGGTTAGGTCTACACCTCCTATCCCCTGACGCCCTAAATGCCAGTCCGCACTAATCAGTACACGCATTTCTAAAACTACATTGAATTATAGTGTTTGGTTGAAAGCCGGAGCAAATTGATAAGCCTTCGCCAAAAGCCGAATTAAAATGGTTTTTTTCGCACAGGGCCACGGCTAAGGCGGCGATTCCTTCCGCCCCAGGGCCCCCATCCGCTCCGGGATCGGAGAGTTCAGACTACAGCCCCAAAGCTACCAGTCCAACAACGGCGGGGCGTATAAGGGCGGGAAGCACACCTCTGTGCCTTCTACCACTGTGGAATGGACGTTCCCCCCACACGGCCCCGCTCGTCCTCCACCACCGCATAGGCGTAGTGTTTGTGGCAGTCGAACGCGATACACTCCATACGCGCGCCCTCCTTTCTTTTTCCTTTTGTGGCAGGTTAACCCCTGCCAAGGGCGCGCGCTTTCATAACATCACTTCCCGGCACACTACCGGTGCCCGCTTGCGCGACTCGGGGAGGACGGCGACAACGCCCAATCCCGGAACGAGCTCCGAGGCCGCCCCAAGGGCTTTCCTCGGGAAGGAGGCCACGTTCCCGAAGGAAGCGGGGGCGATTTAGGTTAAACTAACGCGATCTCTCGCTCCGCAACTCACGGTGCAATTCGAGGAGGGAATGCGATGGAGAGGACATTGGTGCTTCTCAAACCGGATGCGGTGCAACGGCGCCTCATGGGAAGGATCATCTCCCGAATCGAAGAGAAGGGGCTGAAGATCGTGGCCATGAAGATGATACAGGTTACCCGGGAGCTCGCCGAACGTCACTACGCGGAACACAAGGAGAAACCCTTCTTCGGCGAGCTCGTCTCGTTCATAACCTCGGGGCCCGTTGTGGCCATGGTGGTGGAGGGCCCCAGTGCCATCGAGGTGGTGCGGAAGATGATGGGGAAGACGAACCCCCTGGAAGCGGCCCCGGGGACCATCCGCGGCGATTACGGCCTCTCCATTACCATGAACCTGATCCACGGCTCCGACTCGCCGGAGACCTCCGCCCGAGAGATCCCCATCTTCTTCGACGAGGAGGAGATCCTGCACTACGATATCGCCGATTCCAAGTGGCTTGGAGGCTGAGATGGGGCTCCCGGCACGCTACGATCCCCGGAAGGTAGAGGACAGGATCCTTAAGTTCTGGCTGGATGTCCGCTTCTGGGTGGCAGACCCCCGGAGCGGCAAACCCCCGTTCTCCATCGTCATCCCCCCGCCCAATATTACCGGGCGCCTCCACATGGGACACGCCCTCAACAACACCCTCCAGGACATCGTCATCCGCTACAAGCGCATGGACGGATACGAGGTCTGTTGGTTCCCCGGCGTCGATCACGCCGGGATCGCTACCCAGAACGTGGTGGAGCAGGAGCTCGCCAAGGAGGGCCTCACCCGCCACGACCTCGGCCGGGAGAGGTTCCTGGAGCGGGTGTGGGCGTGGAAGGAGCGGTACGGGAACGAGATCGTGGAACAGCTCAAGACCCTGGGCGCCTCGTGCGATTGGTCTCGGCTCCGTTTCACCTTGGATCCGGGCTTCTCCCGGGCGGTGCGGGAGGCGTTCGTCCGCTTCTGGGAGGAAGGCCTAATCTACCGCGGGGACTACATGATCAACTGGTGCCCCCGCTGCGGCACCACCCTCTCGGATATCGAGGTAGAGCACGAGGAGGTCCAGGGGCACCTCTATTACATCCGCTATCCCCTGGAGGATGGCGGACATGTGGTCATCGCCACCACCCGCCCCGAAACCATGCTCGGGGACACCGCCGTGGCGGTGAACCCCGATGATCCCCGCTACAAGCACCTGATCGGGAAGACTGCGATCCTTCCCCTCATCGGGAGGAAGCTCCCCATCATCGGGGCCCCGGAGGTGGATCCCGAATTCGGGACCGGGGTGTTGAAGGTGACCCCGGGCCACGACCCCGTGGACTTCGAGATCGGGAAGCGCGAGGGCCTCCCCGTGGTGAACATCCTGAACCCCGACGGCACCATCAACGAGAACGGCGGGCCCTTCGCCGGGATGGACCGCTACGCCGCCCGGGAGGCCGTCGTCGCGCGCCTGGAGGAGGAGGGGCTCCTGGAGAGAGTCGAGCCGTACCGCCACGCCGTGGGCCACTGCTACCGTTGCCATACCCCGGTGGAGCCCCTGATCTCCACCCAGTGGTTCGTGCGGATGAAGCCCCTGGCCGAGCCCGCCATCCAGGTGGTGAAAGAGGGGAAGATCCGGTTCGTCCCCGAGCGCTGGACCAAGGTCTACTACGAGTGGCTGGAGAACATCCGCGACTGGTGCATCTCGAGACAACTTTGGTGGGGCCACCGTATCCCCGCCTGGTACGGACCCGACGGGGAGATCTTCGTGGGCAGGAACGAAGAGGAGGCCGCGGCCAGGGCCCGGGCCCATTACGGCGAGGACGTCCCCCTAAGGCAGGAAGAGGACGTGTTGGATACCTGGTTCTCCTCGGCCCTTTGGCCCTTCGGGGTGATGGGCTGGCCCGATGAGACTGAGGACCTCAGGACCTTCTACCCCACCTCCCTTCTCATCACCGGCTTCGACATCCTCTTTTTCTGGGTGGCGCGGATGATCATGACCGGGCTCCACTTCATGGGGGAGATCCCCTTCCGGGAGGTGTATATCACCCCCCTCATCGTGGACGAGAAGGGCCAGAAGATGAGCAAATCCCGGGGCAACATCATCGATCCCCTGGAGGTGAAGGAGACCCACGGGATGGACGCCCTCCGCTTCACCCTCTCTCAGGCCTCCTCCAAGGGACGTTCGTGGCGCCTCTCCTGGAAGGCCCTGGACGACGGCAGGAACTTCCTCAACAAGGTCTGGAACATGGCCCGGTTCATCCTCCAGAATACCCGGGATCTCCCCGAGGGAACTTCCCTCGAGGCAAGGGGGCTTTTCCCCGAGGACCGCTGGATCCTCTCCCGGATCTCCTGGCTCGCGGGCAAGGTCCGCGGAGAGCTCGACAAGCACAACTTCCACCTCGCCGCCGAGGCCCTCTACGACTTCACCTGGCACGACTTCTGCGATTGGTACCTGGAGCTCTCCAAGATCCGCCTCTATGGGGATGATCCCGAGGCGAAAAGGACGGCACAGGTGGTCCTGCTGGAGGTGTTGGACCGGCTCCTCAGGCTACTTCACCCCTTCATGCCCTTCATCACCGAGGAGATCTGGCAGCTTCTGGGCCGGAAGGGGACCATCGCCACCGCGCCCTTCCCGGAGGAGGAGCCTTCCTGGCGGGATCCGGCCGCCGAGGAGGGCTTCGCCCGGTTCCGGGACCTGGTGGTGGAGATCCGGGCGGTACGGGCGGAGCTCGGGGTGCCGGCCGCGGCGGAGGTGGAGGTGATCCTCACCGGCGAGCGGAGCGAGGTGGAGCGGCTCCTTTCCTTTGCCCCTGCGATCCGGCGCCTGTGCCGGGCAAAGGGGGTGCGTTATGAGCCCGCCCACTCCCCCAGCCCCGGCACGGCCAAGGTGGTCCTGGGCTCGGTGGAGGCGTTCGTCCCCTTGAGCGGGGTGGTAGACCTTTCTCGGGAGAAGGAACGTATCGCCAAAGATCTAGGAAAGATAGAACGCAAGCTCTCGAGCTTGGAATCCCGCCTCGCCAACGAGGAATTCCGGAGCAAGGCCCCGGAAGAGGTGGTGAAAAAGGCGGAGGCGGAAGCCGCGGAGTTGCGCGCGAAACGGGAGCGGTTAAAACGATACTTGGAGCTATGAGGATGGAGACCCCTCTTCGGCAGCCGGTGGTGGGGAGCCTTTCACGGATGCGGGCGCTCCTTGGGCGCCTGGGGAACCCGGAGGAAGGGTTCCCCTCCATCCACGTCACCGGCTCGCTCGGGAAGGGCTCCGTGGTGTCTTTCCTGGAGGCCGCCTTTGCCGCGTGCGGATACAAGGTCGGGGTCTTCTCCCCCAGTTCGGCGCCCCAAGAGATGGTGCGGCTTTCCGCCGAGCCGGTTTCCCAAAACGCCCTCGAACCCTACCTCTCCCTGGTGGACAAAAGCTGCGAGGTTCAGGCGCGCCCCGTGGAAAGGCTCGCCGCGGCCGCCTTCCTTTTCTTCGCCGAGGAGGAGGTGGAGATCGCCGTGGTGGGGGCCGAGGTGGGGGGACGCAACGATCTCGCCAACTGCCTTTCCCATCGGCTCCTGACCCTCGTCACCTGTGTGGAGGAGGACAGGGTGGACCTGTTCGGGCGGGGTTGGGCCCGGGCTTCTTGGGAGGAAGCCCACACCGCTTCCCCTGGGGTCCCCCTCCTTACGGTGGAACGCAAGGTGGAAGCGTTGGCCGCGTTCGCGGAGGCGACCAAACGGACCGGGGGGGCGTTGGTGATCCTGGATCCCGACGAGGTCCAAGGGCGGGAGTTTTCCTGGGACCGCGTGAGCTGGGGCCTCCGGGAGGATCCCTTGGGCCTCGGGGAGTTCTCCACACCTCCCCTGGGGCTCTACCAGCAGGCCAACCTGGCCCTGGCCTTGGGTGCTCTCTGTGAGCTGGTGGGAGGATGGGAACTGGGACCGGACGCGATCAAGCGGGGGTGGATAAACGTCAAGCTCCCGGGAAGGTTCGAGGTCATCTCCCGGCGGCCGTATGTGGTCCTGGATGCGGCGAGGAATCCCGCGGCGGCGGCCTCCCTGGTGAGGACCATTGAAGCCATGCCCGATCCGGGTGGCCGCCGCACGCTCATCTTCGCCATCCACCGGGGGCAACCGGTTCGCTCCACCGCCGAAGTCCTCTTCCCCGCCTTCGACGAGGTGATCCTCTGCTCCGGCGCCGATGAGGAGCTGCTCCCCGCCCAGGCCTTACTCCCTCAGGCCCGGCGATTAGGGGTTGGTCACCGGGTGGTACCCGACCCCCATATCGCCATGGCGAAGGCATTGGATGTCGCCGCACCAAAGGACCTGATCGTTATGGTGGCTCCCAAAGGGCTTCTGGCGGAGGTGCGCCGTGGCTTTGAGCGCCCTGCTTGAGGAGGTCCGCGGCGGGGACCTCCCCACCCACGTGGGGATCATCATGGACGGAAACGGCCGCTGGGCCAAGGCGCGGGGGCTCTCCCGCCTGGAGGGACACCGTCAGGGGGCGCTGGCCGCCGAGCGGATAGTGCGGTTTGTGGTCAAGGAGAGGCTCTTTCCTTATTTGACCCTCTTCGCCTTCTCCACGGAAAACTGGGCACGGCCCCGCCACGAGGTGGACGGCCTTTTCGCGTTGTTCGAGTCATTTCTGCGCGAAAAGACGGAAGAGCTCATCGATTCGGGGATAAAGCTCCTGGTAGTGGGGGATCACAAGCCCCTCCCGGAGGGCCTGCAGGCGGCCATCGAGGAGATCGAGAAAAAAACGGCCCAAAACGGGGCACTGACCTTGGCTATAGCCCTGAACTTCGGGGGCCGCTGGGCCATCCTCCGGGCCGCAAAGGACCTCCTTCGGGCCGCCCGCTCCATCGCCATGGGGCCCGAGGAGGTGGGGGAGGAGCTCTTCCGGGCCTACCTCCCCACCGGGTTCCTCCCCGACATGGACTTCCTCATCCGCACGGGGGGGAGGGTGCGGGTCTCCAACTTCCTTCTGTGGGAGTTGGCTTACACCGAGCTCTACTTCACCGATATCCTTTGGCCGGATTTCGACGAGGAGGCCCTGCTTTACGCCCTCAAAGATTTCCAGCGGCGGGAGCGGAGCTTCGGAAGGGTAAAGGGATGAAATCCTCACTGGTGGACCGTGTCCTCACCGGGGTCGTGGCGATACCCCTGGTGTTGGGCCTCTTTTATCTGGCCCACCGCTTCTCCCTCCCCTGGCTTGTGGGGATACTCCTTTCGGCGGTGGCGTTGGTGGCGGGATGGGAGTACCTGGAGCTGGTGGAGCGGTTGGGGATCTGCCCGCCCCGGGAATTGCTCCTGGGAGCAACACCCCTTTACCTCCTCCTCGCCGGGCTATGGGAGGGGACTTACGCCCTGGTGCTGGGGTGGGGGGTGGCTTATCTTACCGTGATCTACTCCTTTTTTCGTCGCGGATACCGCGAGGGGTTCCTCACCTCCCTCGCGAGCATCTTCGGGTTCATCTACATCCCCGGGCTCTTGAGCTTCTTCTACCTCCTTTTCCGAGCGGACCTTTTCCTCGTTTACCATTTTCTCTTCATCGTTTGGGGGTACGATACGGGGGCCTTCTTCGCCGGAACGCTTTTCGGGAAGCACCAACTCCTTCCCCGGATATCGTTGGCCAAGACCTGGGAGGGTGTTGTGGGAGGGCTTATCCTTGCGACGGTGGGCGCTGCCCTTTATCCCAGGTTCTTAGGGGACCTCGGGCATTGGGCCCCCCATATCCTGGCCTTAGGGGTTTCGGTGGGGGCGTTCGTCCAACTCGGGGATCTTTTCGAGTCGCTGCTCAAACGGGCTGCAGGGGTCAAGGACTCGGGGCGCATCTTCCCCGGCCACGGCGGGATGCTGGACCGGATCGACGGGATCCTCGCTTCCATCCCCGTCTATTACTTCTACGTGCGGTTCATCCTCGGCCTTCTTCCGTAGCCCCCGTCCCGACCTTGATGTCCAGGATCGGCGTGCCCTCCCAAGCGTCAAGGCCCCGCACCCGAAGGCGGCCTCCCTGCACGGAAAGGAGCTCCACCGTCGTGGCCCCGATGGGGTTCGGCCGGTGTGGCGACCGGGTGGCGAATACTCCCCGCGGCGGTCTCATCGGGTTCCCATGGGGATGGACCCGCAAAACATCCCTCCGCGCTCGGTCCATCCAGAAAAGTATCAGGACCTCTTGGCCGCTTTTCAGGCCCTCCAATCCCGGGACAAACTCATCGCGGAGGACCACTTCGGATATCTCCCCCTCCACTTGCTCCACGTAGCCGATGGGCCGGAGGACGATCTCCCTCATCCTGCAGCTCCCCGGGGAAGCCCGAAGGGGCTTAGCTCGCCTCGACTTCTTCCTCCACCGTCAACGCCACCACCGCGAGGTCTTTTCCCTCCACGATCTCCACCCGGGCCCCACAACGGGGACAGGAGAGGATGGGGACCCGCATGTGCCAGCCTTCTTCCGCCAGGTATTTGGCATCGCCCTCGTACCCGCACCCGGGGCACCTCACCCGCACCGGGACCCGCTCGATCTCGAGTTCCGAGCCCTCGAGCTCGGTCCCCTCGGTGATGATCCGCCACGCTTCCTGCAGGGCCTCGTGGGAAAGCACCAAAAGCTCCCCTTGGCGGAGGTGGACTTTCTTGATCCGTGACGCGTGATGCGTGACGCGTGACGGGAGCCCCTCGGATTGGGACAGCCGGGCGCGGAGGGATTCGAAGATGGAGAGGGCCAGTGAATACTCGTGCATCAGAACCCCAGGGCCGAAAGGAGCTCCTCGATCCCGTGGCCGCTTTTGGCGGCGGTGAGGATCGCCCGCCCGTGGGGGTTGAGCTTGCGGTAGTCGGCCAGGATGCGCTGGGGGTCCACCCCCACCACCTCGGCCAGATCCACCTTGTTGATGGCCACCACATCGGTCTGGGCGAAGATCTTGGGGTGTTTGCGCACCATGTCCTCGCCCTCGGTCACGGAGATGACCACGATGTCCGTCTCCGTGCCCAGGGGGAAGTCCGCGGGGCAGACCAGGTTCCCCACGTTCTCGATGAAGAGGACGTCGATATCCTCTAGGGGGAGGTCCTCCAGCGCGTGGTGGACCCGGTGGGCGTCCAGGTGGCAGTCGTCCCCGGTGTTTATGTTGGCCGCCGGGATCCCCGCTTCCCGGAAGCGGCGGAAGTCGTCGTCCCCGGCCACATCCCCGGCCACGGCCCCCACCCGGATCCCGCGGTGCCTGAGCGCCTCCGCGAGCCTGAGGATCAGGGTGGTTTTCCCCGAGCCGATGGCGCCCATCACGTTGAAGGCCCGCACCCCATGCGAGGAGAGGAGCTCGTAGTTCTTTCCCGCTAACTCCAACTGCTTCTTCAGGATATCGCCGAAACCTACCCGGATCTCGTGCATCTCCCCGTGAGGGTATATTCCCCTTCCCACTCCCGCAACCCGGGGCGGCGGATGATGGAGATCATCGTTTTTCCTGATCCAGCACACACAGCCCCGCCCACATATAAGCGGCGCCAAATTTGCCTTTTCCCAGGGCTTCGGTGTATAGTCCTTACACCATGCGCAGATGGGGGGCATGGGTAGCGGGTGTGGTTTCCATCTATGCGGTGTACCTTCTCCTCACCTTATGTACCGGTGAGGTCGGCGTCTGGTCTTTGGGGGAGCTTATCGGCGGGGCGGTGATCGCCCTCCTGGGCGCGATTCCCTTGACCCATTTCGTCTTCAAGCGGAGGGACCTGCGGCTGCTTCAGCCCCACAGGTGGTTCCTGTTCATCTTCTATCTCGTGGGTCCCTTCTTCCTTTCCATGGCCCGGGCGAATATCGACGTGGCGTATCGGGTGATCACCGGGAAGATCCGCCCGGGGATCGTGCGGTTTCAGCCGCATCTCAAAACGGACTTCGGCCGGACGCTCCTGGCGAACTCCATTACCCTCACCCCCGGGACCCTCACCGTCGATGTGGACGATGCTACCGGTGAGTTCTACGTCCACTGGATCTACGTTCGGGACCCCGAGCCCCGGCCGGAGGACGTGTGTGGTCCGTTCCCCGCTTGGGCGAGGAGGATCGCGGAATGATAGCGGAAATGGGGTTCCTGGTGGCCGCGACGGTGTTGGTGGCCTATGCCTTCGTCAGCATGTTGCGGCTCGCCGCCGGTCCAACCACCGCCGATCGGGCGGTGGCCCTGGATACCATCAACACGCTGGTGGTGGCCACCATGGTCCTTTTGGGGGCCGCGTTCGGGCAGGTGGTGTTGGTGGACGTGGCCATCGTCTACGCCCTCCTTTCCTTCATCGCCACCCTTTACATCGCTCGGTACCTTGAGGGAGGCTTGAAATGAAGGTCTTCCTTTACGTGCTTTTGGCCATCGGAGCCATCTTCAATGGGCTCGGGGCCTTGGCGCTTTTGCGTTTTCCCGACGTCTACACCCGGATCCACGGGGCCACCAAGTGCACCACCTTCGGCTCCATCTTCTCCATCGTGGCGGTGGTGATCTATGGGTTCATCAAGGGAGGAGGGGAGGGCGGCACCTTGGCGGTGCACGCGCTTTTGGCCCTCTTCTTCCTTCTCATCACCAACCCCACCGGATCCCATGCCCTTGCCCGGGGGGCGCATCGGGCGGGGGTACGGCCGGTGGG
>JAGGWU010000151.1 GCA_021163465.1 Candidatus Bipolaricaulota bacterium | reverse complement strand
CCCCCTGGAGCGTCTGCTGCGGGAGGTGGGGAGGCGGTGCGATGTGGTGGGGATCTTTCCCAACCCCCAGGCGGCCCTGCGGCTGATCGGGGCGGTGTTGGTTGAGCAGCAGGACGAGTGGGAGGCCGGGCGGCGCTACTTCGGCTTGGCCTCTATGGCAGCCCTCTACGGGGCACAAGAAGAGGAGAAAAATCCTGTAGAGGCAGTGGAGGAGGTGCTGACCGGGTAGCTTGAGCTCCAGAGGGAACCCTTTTACACCCACTTGACGGGACGTGATCCAAGGGCGCGCGCTTTCATAACATCACTTGCTGAGGTGCTATCCTTCGTTACGCGATCCCGTGTTCCGAAGGTTCATCGGGCTTTCGCTCCTGGGGATTGGCGGAGTCCTTCGGCTGGTCCGCCGGCCCGCTCATCGGAGGGGTGCTTTTGGACCTCTTCCCCCACGATCCCCGACCCATGTGGGCGGCATCGCGTCTTTGGCCTTCGCGGCCTACTCGGGTTTCTTATGGAGCGGTTCAGGGAAGGAGGGAGCGTCCCAGTTCTCTTCCTGAAGCGGTGATGCGCAGGCAACCCGGCTGAATCGCCTCCGGAACCTCGCCTTGGGGGACGGAGAGGACCAGCTTTCCCGGCATGGCCCGGGACACCCTCCCCAGGCCCACGAACCTCCCCCCGCGGAAGCAGCCGATGAGCCTATCTTCCATGTAGCTCTTGGGGATCAAGTAAAGCTCTTCCAGGCCCCAAAAGGCCTTTACCGCCCCGGCGGAAAGCGGCCGGCCGTCCACCACCGCGATGGCCTCGTTGCCCGCCCGCCGGGCATAGAGCACCTCACAGCCCAGCATCTTGGACAGGGTATTGGGGTCCACGGGCTCCCCCAGCCCGAGCAGGGTTCCCCGCCACCTTACCTCCTCCCACGGCACCTCCACCTCCCGGCAACGGGCGAACTCGGCGCGGAAGTTGGCTTCCCGGGTGCTTATCCTTTCCTCCCTGGTCTTCTGGCGTACCCCGGAGATCCGCACGCACACCGTTTCGGCCGCACAGGAGAGCCGCAAGAGCTCAAGCTCCATACCCCTGGGAAGGAGCACCACAAGATCCGGGTCCAATGCCTCGATGAGGGCCAGCTTGTAGGAACGTCCGACGTTTCCCGCGATGAAGCCATCGGTATCCACCACCAACGGACGCCTGGCGCGCCGGGCCATGCGCAGGGCCCCGCACAGGGCAAGGACCAAGTGGCCCCGGGGTGTAGTGTCGCCCACGAAGTACCCGTCCCGCATCCCCCCCTCGTAGGTGCCCAGGGTGATGGCGGTGGGGGAACCGATGGCCGATTGGCCCAGATCCGCATCCAGCACTTCCCCTCCCAGCCGACGGTTCAGGGCTCGGGCCAGGGTCGTCTTGCCCACGTCCACCCCACCGATTAGGACCACGCACCCATCCGGGGGGACACGTTCGGCGACGAAGGCCGCCACCTCCTCCGCGGTCCCCTGGCGATCAATCCTCATAGCCTTGGAAGGGAAAGCCCCTTCCGCCCCGGGGGAGGTGAGGCGTGCGGCGGGATGGGTGGGCACACAATGCCGGTGCGGAAGGGGGAGCGCCTAAATTATAGCCACAGGCCCCATCCCCTTTCAATTCAGAACCCCTCCCGGAGCTTTTCCAACACCTCCAAGGACGTCTCCGCGCCCCCCGGGGAAAAAAGCTCCAGCACCCAAAGCTCGGCCCCCCTAAGGGGGGAAAGCACTTCCTCCACCGGGATGGCCCCTCTGCCCAACGGGAGATGGTCGTCATGCTCGCCGCGGTTGTCGCTCACGTGGACCACCGCGATCCGGGGGGCACACCTCTCGATGAGGGCCGGGGCTTCTTCGCCGTGGGCGATCCAGGCATGTCCGATGTCCAACGTTCCCACAAGTTCGAGCTCCGTAAGCCATCGGAGGTACTCGTTCAAATCCCAAAGGCTCAGGAACCTTCCCTTGGGATCGTTCTCCAGGCAGAGGGCGATGCCCAGGTCCTCGGCCCGGCGGCGGAGCCGGCGCAGGGCCTCCTTGGCTTCCTCCATAGGGAGTTCCCCTGGGACACCGGTGGAACGGTACCCCAAGTGCACCGTGACATAGCGTGCCCCAAGCCGGGCGGCCAGGGCCAAGGTGCGGGAAAGCTCCCCCTCGGCGAACCGCCGCGCCCCGGGGTTGCGGGAGAGGAGGTTGACGTCCCCCGTGGGTGCATGAATGGAGAGTGTCAGCCCTCCCGCAGCCTCCCGCACCGCCCGTAACAGGCTGGGGGACCACACCCGGGGATGCCATGGCGGCTCGCACAAGATCTCGACCCCCTGAAATCCCTTCTCCTTGGCGAACCGCACCGCGGCCGGGGGCGGCTCGAGGTGCAAAGCGAGCGAGGAAAAAGAAAGCCTCACCATTTATCCCTCCTCCGGCCCGATTATATGTGAGGGATCCCTTCTTCCCGAATCCGGGGGATATCTAGGGGGAACGCTTTCGCAGGAACATCACGAGAGCAAAGAGGGCAGCGCTCAGGAGGACGATCGTGGGGCCCGATGGGGTGTCGAGATAAAAGGAGATGATGAGCCCCCCGACCACCTCCGCGATCCCGAGCAATGCGGAAAGGAACAGGAGCCGATGGAAATCCTGCACGAGCTGGTACGCGGTGGCGGCGGGGATGACGAGGAGCGCGGCCACGAGCACCGCCCCCACCACCCGCAGGGACAGCACCACCGTGAGCGCTACCAAAGAAAGGAGCAGGCCTTGCAACACCCCCACCGGGAACCCGGATACCTCGGCCATCCCGGGATCGAAGGTGATGAAGAGGAACTCCTTATAAAGCACGGCCACCGCCGTGAACACGAGCCCCGCAAGGACGAAGCTCACGAGGAGATCGTGGGAGCTCACGGAAAGGATGTTCCCGAAGAGGTAGCCGAAAAGATCCGCCCGGTATCCCGGGACGAAGCTCAAAAGGAAGATCCCCAGCGCCATGGAAGCGGCGAATAGTATCCCCACGGCCACCTCCTCCTTGATGGCGGCCCGCCGGGAGGTATAGGCGATCGCCCAGGCGACCGCGAGGGAAAACGCCAACGCCCCCCAGAGGGGCTCTATCCCCAAAAGCAACGCGATGGCCACCCCGCCGAAGGCGGCATGGGCGATACCCGCCCCGATGAAGGAGAATCCCCGCAGCACCACATAGACCCCGATGGCGCCGGCGGTGGCCCCGATCAGCGTCCCGGCGATGAGGGCGCGCTGCATGAACACGTAACCCAGGAGGCTCACTTCCCTTCCTCCCGGAAGTCGGTGTGGGGACGGACCACCATATGGGGAATGCGCCCGTGGTGGAAGAAGAGTGCGGCGCAACCGTACATCTCCGCCAGGGCCTCGCTGGTCACCACCTCCTCGGGGCGGCCGTGGACCACGAGCCTGCGGTTGATACAAGCCACCTTGTCCACGTAGCGGGAGACCACCCCCACATCGTGGGTCACCATGAGGATAGTTACATCCTCTTCCTGGATCTTACGTAGGAGCTCATAGAAGCTCTCGCTGGCGGCGGGATCCACCCCGGTGGTGGGCTCATCGAGCAACAAGAGCTTGGGCTTCGCTGCCAACGCCCGAGCCAAGAACGCCCGTTGCCGCTGTCCTCCCGAAAGTTCCCCGATGAGCTTTCCCGCGAGCTCCCGAATGCCCACGAGCTCCAGGGCCTCGAGGGCGGCGCGGCGGTCCTCCCGCCGGGGGCGCCGCCCCAATCCCAGGATTCCGTAGCGTCCCATGAGCACCACGTCGATAACCCGCAGGGGAAACCGAAGGTCGATCTCCTCCACTTGGGGGACGTAGCCGATGCGGGCCCGGTCCCGGCCGAGATCCCGGGGAGGCCGTCCGAACACCCGCACCTCTCCACGTTGGGGCGCGACGAGCCCGAGGATCACCTTGAGGAGCGTGGTCTTACCCGCCCCATTTGGTCCCACCACGCTCACGAATTCCCCTTCCTCCACCCGCATGGTGATGGCCTCGAGGACGGTGTGCCCCCCGAGCTCCACCCAAACGTCCACCAGTTCCACTACTGGCTTCATCCCAGGGCCTTCTCCATCCGCTCTAGGTTATAGCGCATGAGGGAGAGGTAATCCTCCAGTCCGGGCACGCCGCCCAAGGGATCGAGGGTGACCAAAGCGGCACCGGTCTCGGCGGCGATGAGCTCGGCCACCCCCGGGGGATGCTGTACCTCCACGAAGATCGCCGGTATCCCTCGCTCCCGGATGAGGGCGGTTATCCGGGCCACCTCCCGGGCCGAAGGCTCCCGACCGGGTTGGGGCACGATCACCGCAAGCTGTTTCAGGCCGTAGCGGCGGGCGAAGTAGGCCCACGCCCCGTGTAGGGCCACGAACTCCCTATGTGTCCAGGAGCTTATCTTTTCCTCTATCTCCTCGTGGAGGGCGAGGATCCGCGAGATGTAGCGGGCGGCGTTTATCTCATAGGCCAATCTTCCCGCGGGATCGGCCCGGATCAGGGCATCCCGGATCGCCGCCACCTGTAGCACCGCGTTGAGGGGATCGAGCCAGATATGGGGGTCGCCATCGATGGCCGCGATCCCCTTCGAGGTCATCACCACCTCCAGTTCCGGATTCCCGGCGGCGGAGACCACGTCCTCCAACCACCACTCGAGCCCCAACCCCACCACAACAAGGAGCCTGGCCTGGGCCAGGAACCTCATCTGGGCGGGGCGGATCTCGTAGGTATGGGGATCGGCGCCTGGGGGAACGAGCAACTCCGCTTCCACCCGATCCCCTCCCACTTGCCGCACGAAGTCCAAAAGCGGGGGGATACTCACCGCCACCCTGAGTTCGGCCCCCATCGTTGCCAGGGCTGTTGTCAAGAGGAACAAGATGATCGCAGTGCGCATCGGCATCACCGCCATTTATGAAGGTTGTATCTCATTTTTACCCCGGGCCATGGCCCGGGGCAAGCCGCATCCGCGCGGGAACGGCGCACGAGAGATCGGTCAGAATTCGATCCCCCGGACAAAAAGGATGTAAACGGCCAATAGGTACCCCCCGAGGATCCCCCACGCTTCATAGCCCAATCCCAAGAGCCGCCTGTGAGAGCGGCGCTGGATCCCAAATGCCGCCACCGCCATGAGCACGATGCTCAACGCCGCCACCGCCACCTGATTTGGGGACCCCGAGGGAAGGAGGGCACCCCGATAGGCTAAATCTGCGAAAGGGATGGTAAAGACGTTGAACATGTTGGACCCAAAGAGGTTCCCCATGAGGAGGTCGAAGGAACGTATCCGGAGCGCCCCCAGGCAGGACATAAGTTCGGGAAGGGAGGTACTGGCGGCGATGAAGATGGCGCCCATGAAGGTATCGGTGAGGCGGGTTGCCTGGGCGATCTCCTCTCCGCTGCGGGCGAGGTACATCCCCGCAAATACCACCACCGTCGCCGCCAAGGCGAACTTGAGGAGCGGCCTCACCGCTTCTCGAGGGCTCTTCGCGGCCCTGTCCGCCCTTTCCCCCGGCCGGTACAAGGCCCAGACACTCAAGGGATAGAGAAGGAGGATGATCCAACTTACCGGTCCCATCCCCAAAAACTCGCGGCCGCTGGCGAAGCTTATCCCCACGATGCCCAACGAGGATAGCACGATGGCGGCCGCGGCGTAGAGGAGCTGGTCCCCGCTCACGTGGGAAAGAAGGGGGGGCAGGTCCCGGTAACGGAGGACCCAAAAGGAGATCGCCTCCATCACGGCGATGATGGCCATGTTGAAGAGGTTGCTCCCGAAGATATTTCCCAACGCGATCTCCGGGGCCGAGATGGCGCCCGCGGTCACGGTGGTGACGAGCTCCGGGAGAGAAGTCACGGTGGCCAAAAGCAGCATCCCGATCCACGCCCGCTCTATACCCGTGGCCTCGGCGATCTCATCGCCGTATCGGCCGAGCTTATACCCGGCGATGACCACCGCCAGGGCGGAAAGGCCGAATATTCCCCATTGAACGAGCACCCCATCCTCCTCGGAAAAAGCGAGACGCTTCCTGTGTGAATTCGTTCAAGTTTAACCGCAAATTCCCGCACCGATAAGCCGGATACCCCGCCCGATGTAGCGTCGCTTCTTGCCCGTGGTCAGGTGCCTTTTGGGCCCTGGCATTGCGGTGGCAATGATGATAGGATGGGATCGTGCTCCGAGTGGATTTGGCTGTAGTGGGCGGGGGTCCTGCCGGCTCCATAGTGGCCCGGGAGGCGGCACGGGGCGGGCTGAAGGTGGTGCTCCTTGAACGCGCGCCCAACGCCCCGCTTCGCTGTACGGGCATTATCTCCACCGAGGCGGGGGAGGAGCTGGGGATCCCCGGGGGGTTGGTGCTGGAGCGGCTGGTGGGGGTGGTGGTCCATGGACCGCAAGGGACACGTGCTGTCCTCACCGGGGACTCCACCAAGGCGCTGGTCCTCGACCGGGTGGGGCTGGACAAGTACCTGCGGAACGAGGCCCGGGAAGCAGGGGCTACAGTTTGGGAAGGGGTCTCGGCCAAAGGGTGGGACCATTCCGTCTTGTTCACCTCGGAGGAAAAGCTCGCCCCAGAGCTTCTTGTGGGGGCGGACGGAGCGCTGAGCGGGGTTGCCCGCTGGGCCGGCTTGCCCCCGCCGCAGGAGATCCTCGCGGGCTATCAGGCGGAGGTGGAGGCCGAACCCCGGTATCCGGGCCACGCGGAGATCTTCCTGGACCCCGGGATCGCTCCGGGTTTCTTCGCTTGGGCCGTCCCGGCGGGGAAGCTTCTGCGGGTGGGGTTGGTGACACATCGCGGAGGAGAGGGCTACGGGCACCTTAAGTCGCTGCTTTTGCGGGAATTCCCCGAGTCCCGCGTGGTCCGCATTTCGGGCGGCCTGATCCCCCTGGGCCCACCGCCCAGCACCGCAACGAAAAGGGTGTTCCTGGTGGGGGACGCGGCGGCCCAGACGAAGCCCTTGACGGGGGGAGGGCTCTATTACGGCGGCCTCGCGGCCAAGCTCCTGGGGAGGTTGCTATCCGAGGGAAGGCAGGCGGAATATGAGAGGGCGTGGAGGGAAAAACTCGGAAGGGAGATAGAATTCGCCCTCCGGGCACGCCGGGCTTATCTGGACCTTTCCCCTGTGAAACTCGATTACCTGGTTTCCCTCCTTCGCGACCCGGAGCTGGGGAAGTTCTTGCTTGCCCGGGGCGACATGGACCGCCCCTCGCGGATCCTGGGGGAGCTCCGGCGGGCACCGCATCTTTGGCCTTTAGGGCTCAAGGTCCTCAAGACCCTGGGCGGTTTTTCCCGCTTCGCCCAGTTCCTGCAGTGAAGACAGCCCATCACCCAACGGCAACCGTCTCTCCGGGACTTTTTGGGAAATAATCCCGGGAATTTTCCCATTGGCCAAGGTCGCCATGGTCTTTCCGGATAGCATGTGGCGCATCGCCCGATTGTGGGACAGGGCCTCCGGCCGGAGGTAACGGGCGGTGAGATAAGCGCCTGCGCGGGGGATCGAGATCTGAGGTGGCCTCCAAGCGTGTCCGGCCCCGTTCCCCGATCGTGTCGATTTGTCCCCTCCCGGGAATCCGCCCACACTGGGACCCAGGAGGGGTCTACGGATGGGGTGGAAAAAGGGGTGCTTTGATTACGGGCCTCGTAGTTTCGTTCATCTTCGCTGCCGCAGGCCTCCTCCGGGCCGATATCGCCCGGGAGCTCCGCGCCAGGATGGCCGAGTTCCTCTCCCTGTGTCTCATTGCCGAGCGGGCCGGGCTCGATCCCGCGGAGATAGAGCGCATAGCCGCCCCGGTGGTATCCCCGGGGAGGAGGCCGGCCGAGGAGATGCTCCGGCTGATCGGGGAAGCCGAGGCGGCGCTACGGGCGGCCTCCCCGCGCCTCGAGGGCTTCAT
>JAGGWU010000111.1 GCA_021163465.1 Candidatus Bipolaricaulota bacterium | reverse complement strand
GTCTACATCACCGCGGGAGAGGATGGCATCTTCGTATTCCAGGTGGATGGATACGCCCACATCCCCGCGGTGCCGGTGAAGGGGGAGATCGACCCCGTGGGGGCCGGGGACGCGGCGATGGCGGCCCTGGTGGCGGCCCTGGGCGCCGGGGCGGACCCGGTAGAGGCGGCGGAGCTGGCGGTCCTCTGCGCCGCGATCACGGTGAGGAAGCTCGGGACCACCGGCGAGGCCCATCCCGACGAGCTCCTCGCGCTCCTGTCGGGGCTCGGGCGCGGTTGAGCCCTCAGCTTCGGGGGCCGAAGAGGAGGGTGCCCAGGCGGATCATGGTCGCCCCCTCCTCCACCGCCACCTCCCAGTCCGCCGACATCCCCATGGAAAGGACCTCCATCCGCACCCCCGGGATCCCCTCCCGGCCGATGGCTTCGAACAACCTCCGCATCTCCCGGAAATAAGGGCGGGAGTCCTCCGGCTCCTCCGGCTCCGGAGGGATCGCCATGAGGCCCCGCACTTCGAGGTGCGGAAGCCGGGAAAGCTCCCGCAGGAAATCCCCCAGGTCCCCGGGAAGGACCCCGGCCTTCTGGGGCTCCCGGCCGATGTTCACCTCAACCAGCACTGGAAGCCGCCTTCCCCCTTGGGAGAGGAGCCGCTCCAGGCGCTCGGCCAGCTTCAGGGAGTCCAGCGTCTGGAGCCAGTCGAACACATCCAGGGCCTTCTTGGCCTTGTTCCGCTGGAGGTGCCCGATCATGTGCCAGGTAGCGGGCTCAGGCACCCGGGGGCGTTTGGCCAGGGCTTCTTGGACGTAGTTCTCGCCGATGTGGGTGATCCCGGCAGCGATGGCGGCCCGGATCTCCTCGGGGCCCCTCTCCTTGGTGGCCGCGAGCACCGTCACGTGGTCCGGCACCCGCTTCAGAATCTCCTCACACCGCCTCTTTATCGCATCGAGATCCATCTCTACCGGATCTTATCCCATGGGGGCCAGGGTCTGACAACGGGATCCGTTATCATCATTCCGTCATGGGGAAGGTGATCGGAGCGGTGGACATCGGGGGGACGAGGACCCGGGTGGGGCTCTTCCATAGGGGGAGGCTTCTCGCCCGCACCTCATTTCCCACCAGAGGACTTCCCGAGGTGGCGGAGGCCCTGCGGATGCTCCTTTCTCGGGTCAAGGCGGAGCCCGCTTCCATCGGCGTTGGCGCCCCGGCACCGTTGGATATGCGCCGGGGGGTGATCTTGGGTTGCCCAAACTTGCCCCACTGGAACGGCGTCGCGGTGGCGGAAGAGCTCTCCCGGGAGTTCGGTTGCCCGGTGTACCTCGCCAACGACGCCACCTGCGCCGCCATCGGGGAGCTGGAGTTCGGCCACCGTGCCCGGGATTTCGTTTACATCACCTGGTCCACGGGGATCGGCGGGGGGATCGTCTCCGGCGGCCGGGTGGTGTGGGGAAAGGAGGGGCAGGCGGGCGAGGTCGGCCACATGGTCATCCATCCCCAGGGCCCCCACTGTCGGTGCGGCAAGCGGGGGTGTCTGGAGGCGATCGCATCGGGCACCGGGATCGCCCGGGCCGCAAGGGAGCTCCTCGGCCGAAAACTCACCGCGGCCACCGTGGTGCGTAAGGCCCGGGAAGGGGACCCTACCGCCCAGCGGATCGTCCAGCGGGCCTGCGAGGCCATGGGACAGGGGATCGCGATCCTGTGGGAGATCTTCTATCCGGAGATGATCGTCCTCGGCGGGGGGCTCACCCGGGCCTGGGATTACCTGGGGCCGCTGGTCCTTTCCGCCGCCCGGGAGTTCTCCCGGCCCGCCCCCCGGGTGGAACTCACCCCGCTGGGCGATGACGTGGGGCTGTATGGGGCCTCTGCCTTGCACCTCCACTTCCCCGAGTCCTGAACACCGACGCCGGCAGGGGTCTTGATTCCCCTATGGGTGGGGGCTAAGATAAAGAACACAAGCCGAGGTGGCGGAATTGGCAGACGCGCTGTCTTGAGGGGGCAGTGGGCTTTAACGCCCGTGCGGGTTCGACTCCCGCCCTCGGCATTATTTTTATGGGCATTCGCATCGTGGTGGACGTAATGGGGGCCGATGGGCCGCCCTCCGAGCTCATAAAAGGGGCTCAGGCCGCTGCTAGACGTCTCCCCTTGAACCTCATCTTGGTGGGGAAAAGGGGCGAGATCCATCCCCATCTCGATCCCGCCCTCCCGGTGGAGGTGGTCCATGCCCCCGATGTTGTGGGAATGGACGAGCCCCCGTTGCGGGCGGCCCGAAAACGTGACTCTTCTCTCGTCAAGGGGATCAGGCTCCTGGCGGAGGGAAGGGCCGAGGCCTTCCTCTCGCCCGGAAACACCGGAGCGATAGTGGCGGCGGCCGTCTTCATCCTGGGAAGGCTTCCCGGGGTGCTGCGCCCCGGGCTCTGTGCCGCCATCCCTACTTTGGTGGGAAAGGAGCTTTACCTCATCGACGCCGGGGCCACGGTGGACTGCAGGCCCCACAACCTCCTCCAGTTCGCCAAAATGGGCCAGTCCTATGCCCGGGAGGCCCTAGGGGTGGAGCAGCCCAAGGTTGGCCTCCTCAACGTGGGAGAGGAGAAGGTCAAGGGCGACAAGCTCAGCCGGGAGGCCTACAAGCTCCTTTCGGGACGCGAGAACTTCGTGGGGAACGTGGAACCCCATCGGCTTATCGGCGAGCGGCCCGCCGATGTGGTGGTGTGCAGCGGCTTCGCGGGGAACCTTACCATCAAGGCGCTGGAGGGCGGAACGGAGGTGGTGTGGGAAAGCGTGAAGCGGGCCATGGGCGATTCCACTTCGGGGAAGTTGGCGGCCCTCCTTTTGCGGCGGAGGCTTCGTGTCCTCTCACAGCGACTGAGATACGAGCGATATAATGGGGCGCCCCTTTTGGGGGTGCGGGGTTTGGTGTTCGTGGCCCACGGTCGCTCCAGTGCCGCTGCCATTGAGGCCGCGGTGGAACGGACCTTTTGGTCCGCCCAGGCCGGACTCCTCGGGCGGGTGGAAGAGGCGTTGGCGAGGGAGGAATGATCGCCCTCCGGGTGGCGGGAACGGGGAGCTTTCTCCCCGAACGGGAGATCACCAACGAGGATCTCTCCCGCACTTTGGATACCTCCGACGAGTGGATCCGTTCCCGCACCGGGATCCAACGACGATACGTCCTCGGCCCCCACGATCCCCCCGCCGACATGGGGGTGGCCGCCGCCCAGGCTGCGCTGGATCGCGCCGGCCTTCCCCCGGATGCCCTAGACCTCCTCATCGTGGCCACCAACGTGCCCGAGGAGATAATCCCCGGCACGGCCCCCTTCATCGCGGAAGGACTGGGCCTTCCCCATGAACCGCCCTTCTTCGATATCAAGGCGGGGTGCGCCGGCTTCGTTTTTGGGGTAGCCGTCGCCGGAGCCATGATGGAAAATGGCCTCGCCGACAACGCCCTGGTGGTGGGGATCGAGGCCCTCTCCCGGTTCGTGGACTGGGAGGACCGCAAGACCTGCGTCCTTTTCGGGGACGGAGCTGGGGCCGTGGTGTTGCAGAAAGAAAACGGCGATCGGGGGATCCTGGGGATCTCCATCCACGGGGACGCCACCAAACGGGATCTTTTGCGCATCCCCGCCGGGGGGGTGCGGCTCCCGGCGAGCCCCGAGACCGTAAAAAACAAGAAACACCTCCTCGAGATGAAGGGGCGTGGGGTTTACCAGTCGGCGGTACAGATGATGGAACGGGCCACCGTGGAGGCCGCACAACGAGCCGGGATTTCCCTTTCCGACATAGACTGGCTTCTTCCTCACCAAGCGAACCTCAGGATCATCGAGGCCTTGGTGAAACGGCTGGGCTTTCCCCGGGAGCGGGTGCTGGTGAATATAGAGCGGGTGGCCAATACCTCTACCGCCTCCATCCCCATCCTCCTGGACGAGGCGGTGCGGGATGGGGTGATCCGGGAGGGACACATCCTCGCCCTAACGGCCTTCGGGGCCGGGGCTTGCTACGGGACGGTGATCCTTAAGTGGTAGCCTTCCTGTATCCGGGGCAAGGGTCCCAGCGGCCGGGGATGGGAAGGGCCTTCCTGAGGTGCCCTTGGGCGTTGGCGATTGTATCAGAGGCCGCGGAGATCTTGGGATATTCCCCCCTAGAGGCTTGGGACGACCCCGAGAGGCTCGGACGCACCTCCTATGTCCAGCCCCTGCTTCTTTTGGTGGAGTGGCTCTCCACCGAGGCCATGGTGCGGGAGGTGGGGGTTTCCCCGGACGCGGTTTGCGGCCATTCCCTGGGGGAGTACGCTGCCCTGGCCGCGGCGGAAGTGATCGATTGGGACGAGGCCCTGCACCTCGTGGCCCTGCGGGGAAGGCTCATGGAGGAGGCGGCCCGGGAAAACCCCGGCTCCATGGCGGCCATCATCGCCCCACAGGCGGAGGTGGAGCGGATCGCCACCGAAGCCGGTTGCTACGCGGTCAACTATAACGCCCCCGAACAGGTGGTGGTCTCGGGGAAGCGGGGGGCGGTGAAGCGGGCGGTGGAGCTCGCCCGCGATCGGGGATTCCGGGCGATCCCCCTCAAGGTCTCGGGCCCATTCCACACCCCCTACATGCGGGAGGCCGAGGAGGAGATGCGGCGGGCCCTGGAGGAGATCGAGTTCATGCCGCCCAAGGTGACCTTCATCTCCGCGGTCTCCGGGCGGCCTGAATCCGATCCCGAGAGGATCCGGGAGCTCATGGGGCGGCAGATGACGAGCCCGGTCAGGTGGACAGAGGTCATTCGCTCCTTGGAGGAGCTGGGTATAAAGGAGGCGGTGGAGGTCGGGCCCGGGGAGGTATTGGCCAAGCTCGGGCGCCGGATCTCCCCCCGGATAAACTTCGGGAGTTGGAAGGAGTATGTGGGGATTTGAGGGCAAGACGGCGTTGGTTACGGGGGGGACTTCCGGGATCGGGCTCGCCGTGGCCCGGGAGCTCCTTTCGGGAGGCGCCCGGGTGGCCATTTTGGGCAGGAGCGAGGCCCGGGGAAAGGCGGCTGAAGCGGAACTGGGGGAAGGGGCACGGTTCTTCCGGTGCGATGTGGGGGACGCGACGGCGGTAAGGGAGTGCGTAGCCTCCGTGGAGGAGTGGGCGGGGCCGGTGGAGCTCTTCGTGCATTCCGCCGGGGTTACTCGGGACACCCTCCTTGTGCGGATGAGGCCGGAGATGTGGGAAGAGGTCCTTCGTGCCCACCTCACCGGGGCCTATAACTTTGCCCATGTGCTTTTGCGGGGAATGATGCGCCGACGTCGGGGCGCCATGGTGTTCATCTCCTCGGTGGTCGGCCTCACGGGAAACCCCGGCCAGGCCAACTACGCCGCCGCCAAGGCGGGGCTCATCGCCCTCTGCCGTACCATCGCTCAAGAAGCGGGACGTTACGGGATCCGGGCCAACGTCGTGGCCCCAGGGCTAATCGAGACCCCCATGACCGCCTCCCTTCCAAAAGAGCTCATCGACGAGTACATCTCCCGGATCCCCTTGGGGAGGTCGGGGAGGCCGGGTGAGGTGGCCCAGCTCGTGGCCTTCTTGCTCTCCGAAAGGGCTTCTTATATAACTGGGCACGTTTTCTGCGTCGACGGGGGCCTTGCGCCCTGTGCCTGAAAGTCTCGTTCAAGGGGGTGCGATACGGAAATGAGCAGGACGGCCGAAAGGATAAAGGAGATCATTGCGGAAAAGCTCATGGTGGAGCTGGAAGAGGTGACCGAGGAGGCCACCTTCCGGGAGGACCTCGGCGCCGATTCCCTGGACCTTGTGGATTTGATCATGGAGTTCGAGGACGAGTTCGGGATCGAGATTCCCGAAGAGGACGCCGAGAAGATAAACACGGTGGGCGAGGCGATCGCCTACATCGAGCGCAAGATCGGGGAAAAGGAGGGGGAGGAACTGGATGCGTGAGCGCCGCGGCATCGTGGGACATGAGACCGATAACCCATATTATGAAGGGAAGAAGTATCCCGAGCCCACCGTCTGTGAGCGGTGTGGCCTTTTCTATCGCGACGGCCACTGGCAACACCCCCCGGAAGATCTTCCCCGGGATGTCCACCGTGCCCTCTGCCCCGCCTGTCGCCGGGAGCATGACCGCTACCCCGGGGGCCTCCTTTACCTCGGCGGTTCATACCTTGCGGAAAAACGTGACGAGATCCTGAACCTGGTGCGTAACCAGGAGGAGGAAGCGCGCAGGCAACGGCCGCTGCAGCGGATCCTGTGGATAAAGGACGAGGGGGATGAGGTGGAGATCGCCACCACAACACCCCACCTGGCCATGCGGATCGGCCGGGCGATCCACTCCGCCCACAAAGGGGACCTGGAGATAAAGCCCCTGGAGGACGAGTACATGGTGAGGCTTTTCTGGAGGAGGGACCTCAAGGAGGCCTGATGCCTCAGGCGGTGTATATCGAGGAGCTGCCGAGCCATGTGGGAAAGGAGGTGGCCGTCCGGGGTTGGCTTTTCAACAAGCGCTCCTCGGGCAAGATCCGGTTCCTCATCGTCCGCGACGGGACCGGGTTCCTGCAGTGTGTGGCCACCGTCAAAGATACCGAAGCGGAGAGCTTCGAGCTGTGTGAGCGTCTGCCCCAAGAGACCTCCCTCATCGTCACCGGAACGGTGCGGGCCGACCCCCGGGCTCCCGGGGGATACGAGCTCCTCCTGAAGAAGATCGCGCCGGTTCAGATACCCAAAGAGCAGTTTCCCATCGCCCTTAAGGAGCATGGGGTCGGTTTCCTCATGGATCATCGGCACCTCTGGATCCGGATGCGGCGCCAGTTCGCGATCCTCCGGGTTCGGGATGCGGTTTTATGGGCGATCCGGGAGTTCTTCAAAAGGGAGGGGTTTGTGGCCACCGAGTGCCCCATCATCGTGGGGACCCAAGTGGAGGGAACCACCACCCTCTTTCCCCTGGACTACTTCGGCGAGCCGGCATACCTTTCCCAGTCGGGGCAGCTTTATCTAGAGGCCACGTGCATGGCCCTGGGCAAGGTCTACTGGATCGGCCCCGCCTTCCGGGCGGAGAAGTCGAAAACCCGCCGACACCTCACCGAGTTCTGGATGGCGGAGGCGGAGATGGCCTACTTCGACCACGAGGATAACCTCGCGTTACAGGAGCGGTTGGTGCGGTACATCGTGGAGTACGTGGTTTCCGAGAGGAAGCGGGAGCTCGAGATCTTGGAGCGAGATGCGGAAACCCTTACGCGTGAGGTCGAGGCCCCCTTCGCCCGGGTTACCTATGGGGAGGCGGTGGAGATCGTGAACGCCGCCGGGGTCCCCATGGAGTATGGAGATGATTTCGGGGCCCCTGCGGAGGATGCCCTCTCCCATCATTTCGGGCGGCCCGTTTTCGTGGAGCGTTTTCCCGCCAGGATCAAGCCCTTTTATATGAAGCGGGCCCCGGATGATCCCTCGGTGGTCTTGGGTGCGGACCTCATCGCCCCCGAGGGGTACGGGGAGATCATCGGGGGCTCGCAGCGGGTGGACACGGAAGAGGAGCTCCTGCGGCAGCTGGATGAGTACCGGCTACCGCGGGAGCCATATCGGTGGTATATAGACCTTCGCCGTTGGGGCTCGGTGCCGCACTCGGGGTTCGGGCTGGGGGTGGAGCGGACGGTGGCATGGATCTGTGGGATAAAGCATATCCGTGAAGCCATTCCTTTCCCCCGGATGCTCGATCGGCTCTATCCTTGACTCGGCCCGCCGGATTCGTAGCCCGGTAAGTGAGTCCCACGCCCCTTCCGGCTTTTAGGGAAGGGGCCTTGGTCGGTGAGGGCTTCGTTCGAAATAAAAACCCGGTGGCACCGATACCACCGGGTTTCTCATCCGTTGTGAGAACCGAGCCTTAAGCCCGCTTGATCTTGAGCTGCCCCCTCTCGCTGACCGCCTTGAGTTTCTTCTGCACCGCCTCCTTGAAGTTGCGTCCGGGGCGGAAGACGGGGACGACCTTGCTTGGAACCTTGATGCGCTGTTGGGTTTGGGGGTTTATGCGCTGGGACTCCTTGCGAGCCCGGGCTTCGAATTTGCCGAAGCCCGTAAGCAGGACCTCCTCGTTCTTGCTCACGGCCTCGATGATGATATCGATGAGGGTATCCAGGGCCTTACGTGCGTCCTTCTTCGTCATCCCAGCCCGCTCGGCCAATTTGGCGATCAACTCCCCCTTGTTCATCCACTACACCCCCCTCTGTTAAAGTGTGTCTAATTATAAGGCATTCTTTGTTCACCTGTCAAGAGGAATGCCCAAGGGATCGGGGTTAACGCCCCCGGATGGGTTTGTCTTACAACCGAGGGGCCGGGGGAAGAAAACCTTGAGGGTCCAGGGTAAAGGCAAAGGAAGGGTGAGGAACACCCGGAGGTTGTAGGCCACCGCCTCCAAGAGGGCCCGCTTCTGGGCCATAAGGGGCGAGGTCTCCTGAAGGAAGCCGCAAGCCAGCGGGGATCTCAAGCCCACGCCTCCCGCCACCTGGGCTTCTGGCCCTCGGATCGACAGGCCGGCGGAGTCCAGGATCAAGGGGGCGGGTTCCCCTTCGGGGAGAAAGGGCGACAACCTCTTTCTAAGCTGTGCTTGAATACCCACCCTTTTGGCGAACCGATGGAGGGACTAGGGGCAGGGGCGGCCGGGGAAGAGGTCCCGATTTGCAAGACAAGCCCAGCTGGTACTTATAATGAATAGGGAGGGTCAAGGCACCACGGTAAGGCCGTCTCCGGCAAATGAGGGAATAATAGCTTCAGCCGCTCGACCTTGAGATGCCGCTTCAGAAAAGACCGAGCTCCGAAAGAGCCCGGCGGCCCTCTCCACCGCCTTTTCATCCCGGATCGTCCATGGAATGAGGTTGTGCTTTGCTGGGTAGAGGGGATG
>JAGGWU010000114.1 GCA_021163465.1 Candidatus Bipolaricaulota bacterium | reverse complement strand
GGACCAACCCGTCGGCGGTGGCCCCGTAGTGGTTGGTGGTGGGGAAGCCCCGGATGTGGAGCCTCCCGAAGCCCCCGGTGGCGAGCACCACCGCCTTCGCCCGCACCACCTTATATTCGCCCGTTTCCATGTTCCACAGCACTGCCCCGTTCACCCGGCCTTCCGGGGCCGTGAGGAGCTCCACCGCGGGATAGAACTCGAGCAGCATGAAGCCGCGGTTCCTGAACTCGTCCCGGATCACCCGGAGCTCCTCCATGCCGGTGTAATCCCGGGCGGCGTGCATCCGGGGCCGGGAGGTGCCCCCGCCCCAGTCCTCCACGAAGTCACCGTTCTCGTCCCGGTCGAAGAGGCACCCAAGCTCGGTGAGCCACTTCATGATGAACGGCGCGTCCTCCACCAGGGCCCGGAGGACATCGGGCTTGTTGGTGAAGTGTCCGCCGCCGTAGGCGTCCAGGAAGTGGATCACCGGGGAGTCGTAGGGCTTATCCGCCGCCTGGGTACCGCCCTGGGCCATGATGGAGTTGGAGTCCCCGTGGCGGAGCTTGGTGGCAAGCAGGATCCGGTCCGGCGGGATCCCCTCCTCGTTGGCCCACAGGGCCGCCATGGTCCCCGCTAGTCCCCCGCCCAGAATGAGGATGTCCACGTCGATGTCCGCCGAAAGGTCGAGCCGGGAGGCGTCCACCGTGGGATAGGCTTCCAAGAGGTCCGCCACCTCGTTGGGGGCGATGTCCCCCTTGTTGGGGCCCACCTTTAAGGGGCGCTTTCCACCGGGGGCGTAATCGGGGTGGAAGCGGAGGACCTCTTCCCGCTCCTCCATGGACATCGCCGGGGGAGGGCCCTCCTCCATGCGCTTGGCCCGGGTCGCGTGTACCCGCTCGATGGACTCCCGCATGTACTCCGGATAGCCGCGTACCAGCTTCAATCCCTCCGCCATCTCCATCTCCTTTTCCCATCACGCATCACTCATCACCCGTCACTTCTTCAGGCCGCCCTTCTCCCGCTGCTCCTTTTTATAGAGCTCCTCGATCTCCTCGCGGCCCAGGGACATAATCCTCTCAAACTCTTCCTCGTATTTGCCCTCTTCGATCTCCCGCACCCGCTCCTCCACGTGACCGGGGACGGGGAGGCTTCGACCGTAGAGCCTACGGGCGAGCTGGGCCACATGATAATGGACGATCTCCGCCGGACACCGGATGGAGCAGAGGCCGCACTGGATGCAGTCGAAGGAGAGCTCGGCCACCGCCTTGAGGTCCCCGCGGAGGGCGGCTTGGATCGCGTCCATCACTTCCAAGTCCTGGGGGCAGGCCTTGGTGCACGTGTTGCAGGCCACACACCGGGCGATCTCGGGGAAGTACTTGAGGAGCGTGGTCCCGGAAGGCTCTTCTTCCTCGAGTTTGTAGGTGGGCTTTTCCGCCGGGGCGAAGGGGATCTGTACCAGGTACATCCCGTCCTCCACCCGGGTCTGGCAAGCCAGGGCGGTCTTCAGGCGCCAATCCCCAGCGGTGCGGTACACCGTGGCACAGGCGCCGCAGAACCCGGCCCGGCACCCTGCCCCGCGCACGAAGCGGTACCCGGCGTATTCGATGGCCTGCATCAGGGTGATGTCCGCCGGGACACGATAGGCCTTGCCCATGATGTAGATGGTCACCCAGTGTTTGATGTCGGCGTCGTCGATCCCGGTGATCACCGCTTCATTCGCCTCGCGGATCCGTTCCATTATCTCCTGGCCCATGGTCTCAACCTCCCACGCGCTGCGAAAGTGCCGGCCGCGGGTCGATGGCCGCGTCCTCGAAACCCAGCTCCCCCTCCGGGACCCCCAGGGCGTACGCCAAAAGCTGGGTGAAGTAAAGGACGGGGATTGGGTGATGGGTGATGAGTGATGGGTGATGTGGTTTTTCTTCCCCCAGTTGGTGGTGTTCGAGGTTATAGGTACAGAGGGGGCAGCTGGTGATGATCACGTCCGCTCCCCGCCGCGCCGCGGCTCCAACGATCTCCTGCACCCGCTCCCGGGCGATCCCCGGGTTCGCCACCGTCTGGTACGCCCCACAGCACTCCACCTTATGGGGGGAGTCCACCGCCTCCGCCCCCAGGTACTCCACCAGGAGCTCCATGACCTCCGGGGCATCGGGATCGTCGATCCCCACCTCCCGGGGCCGGAGCAGCATGCACCCGTAGTAGGGGGCCACCTTCAGGCCGTACAGGGGCCGCTCCACCTTCGCCTCGACCTCCTCGAAGGTGATCTCGTCCCGCAGGATCTGCAGGAGGTGAAGGACCTCGACGCCCCCGGCGTAATCGGGCTCCTCGTCCATGAAGGCGTTTATGCGCCGGAGCCTCTCGGGATCCGCGGACACGAAGTCCGCCGAGCGTCGCAGGGTGTTGTAGCACATGGCGCAAAGGGTAACCAGCTTCCGCTCTCCCATCTCCTGGACCCGAATGAAGTTCCGCACCGGGGCCACGTGGCGCATGAGGTCGTCGGAGGAGAGGGAGTAGACGGTGCCACAACAGTTCCACCGGGGGAGCTCCGCGAGTTCATACCCCAGGCGCTCCATGGCCGCCCGGGCCGCCCGCTCGAATCCCCGCGCCTGATCTTTGAGGGCACAACCCGGGAAATACGGTATCCGTGATGGGTGATGGGTGATGGGTGATGGGTTCCGATGTCCTTTCATGGACTACCTCCTTCCGGGGCCTTCAAGGCCCTTATGAGGCCCAACAGCAGCTTCCTGAGCTTTTCTATGCGCCCGCAAACCGGGGCCTCTTCCAGGCCGAAAAGCTCGCGCGCCAAAAAGACCTGCGTTTCAAGAATATTGCTGGGTATCGAGATCGCCGCCCGCCTCATTTGGGCGGTGAGCCCATATGTCTCCTCCCGTGGGAGGGCTTCGGTCCAAAGGTAAACTTCCTTCACCAGGCCCATGGCTTCCTTCCACACGTCCAAGTCCTTGTGCGTCTTGAGTTCTCCATCACCCATCACCGATCACGCGTCACGGGGTTAATTTCCGTGTGGCCCCGACCAATGCGATCTGGGGGACGCCCGGCGGTATCTCCTCCCACGTGAGGCCCGTCTCCCCCTTGCGCAGAACCAGGAGCCTCAACGCCTCCATCACCTTGGCGATGTCCACCCCTTTGGGGCAGCGCACCTCGCACGCCAGACACGAGGCGCACACCCACGGGGAACGGGAGCTCAGCACCCTCTCGTCCCCGAGCTGAAGCAAGCGGATTACCTCCGCGGGAAGGAGGTCCATCCCCGAGGTGAACGGGCACCCCGCGGAGCACTTCCCGCACTGGTAACACGCGAACACATCCTCCCCCGAGAGCTCCTCCACCTTCCGCACGAAGTCCGGCTCCCCCGCTGGGATGCGTAATGGGTGATGAGTGATGGGTGATGGGTTCATTTTTCGTTCAACCATCGGATCGCCTCCTCCAAGGCCGTGGGGAGGGCTTTCTCCACGGCCGGGGAAAGCCCTTCCCCGAACGGGGGGTCATCCGGGACCCCGATGGCCAGGACCTCCACCTCCGGCACTCCCTCCTCTCCGACGCGGGCGAGCATCTCCAACGCGGCGCGGAACCCGAGGCCGTGGGGGTATCCCGCGGTGGCGGGGAGGTCCTCCAACCGGTACCGCGCCACCTCCCCCACCGGGAGCCACGGCGCCGCGTCCACCACCAAGGCCCGCTCGTATCCCACTAAGGCCTCCGCCAGCCGGAGCCCGTCATGCACCCCCTCGATGAGTTCCACTCGTGATGGGTGATGAGTGATGGGTGATGGGTTCCCGGGGTCCCTCTCATCACCCATCACCGATAACCCATCACGCTCCAACAGCCGCAGCAGTGCCACCCCGACCCCGTCGTCGGTCCTGTAGGGGTTCCCCAGGGCGACGATCGCCTTAGCGCACGATGCGCTTTTTGAGCTTCCCATCGCTCCCATAGATCTCCACGGAAAGGGGCATTTCCCCGGGGAGGAAGTGGGTGGCGCACGCAAGACAGGGATCGTACGCCCGGAACGCCATCTCCACCCGGTTCAAGAGCGACTCGTCCCACACCCCGTCCTCCGCCAGGTGCTTGGCCATGGCCTTGACCGAGAGGCCGATCCCGGCGGCGTTTTGGGTGGTGGCCACGATCATGTTCGCGAACTCCACCAACCCCTCCGGGGTGAGTCGGTAGTGGTGGAACAAGGTCCCCCGGGCGGCCTCGATCACCCCGATCCCCTC
>JAGGWU010000027.1 GCA_021163465.1 Candidatus Bipolaricaulota bacterium | reverse complement strand
CCGGCAACTACTGCCGCGGCGGGGCTTATGTCGCCAACCTTTTGGCATGTGAGTCCATCGCCATCCTCCCGGAGGGGATGTCGCGGGAGAGGTTCGAGTGGCTCTCCCGGGTGGCCGGCGAGGTGATCGCCACCCCCGGGACGGAGTCCAACGTGTGGGAGATCTTCCAGAAGTGCAAGGAGCTTCAAGCGACGCGCGAAAACGTTATGATCTTCAACCAGTTCGATGAGTTCGGGAACCACCTCTGGCACTACGCCGTCACCGGCCCCGCCATGGAGGAGGTCCTGGGAGAGGAGATGGAAGAGGGGCAGCGTTTAGCCGGGCTCTTCCTCACCTCCGGCTCCTCCGGCACCCTGGGCTGTGCCGACTACATCAAGGAGAGGTTCCCCCACGCGGTGCTCGCGGTGGGGGAGGCGTGGCAGTGCCCCACCCTCCTCCTCAACGGCTTCGGGGAACACCGGATCGAGGGGATCGGCGACAAGCACGTCCCCTGGATCCACAACGTTCGCAACACCGACCTCGTCATGGCCATCGACGACGAGTTCTCGATGCGCTTGATACGGCTCTTCAATGAGCCCGAGGGGCGGGATTACCTGGTGAGGCAGGGTGTTCCCCCGTCCTTGGTGGACAAGCTCGATTGGTTGGGGATCTCATCGGCGGCGAACCTGGTGGGCGCAATAAAGCTCGCCAAGTACTTCGAGCTTACCTCCCGGGACGTGGTCCTGACCGTGTTCACCGACTCCATGGAGCTCTACCAATCCAGGCTCCGGGAGATGCGGGAGGAGCTGGGGCCGTACTCCCGGGAGCAGGCGGCCATCGATTACCACCGGTTCCTCATGGGGATCGACATCGACAAGGTCCAGGAGCTCACCTACTGGGATCGCCGCCGCATCCACAACCTCAAGTACTACACCTGGGTGGAGCAGATGGGCAAATCCGCGGAGGAACTCCTTTCGCAGTGGTACGACTGGCCCGACTACTGGGACAGGATCCACAAGCAAGTGGAGGAGATCGACCGCCTCATCGAGGAGTTCAACCGGAGGACAGGCCTCCTCGCGGAGATCCAGTAAATCCACCGCCGCGCACAAGATAACCCCAGGGGCCGAACGGGCCCCTTTCGTCTGTCCACCTGTAAAATTACCCATCGTGCCGGTCCTGGAAGTCGAGGCGGTGGAAAAGAGTTTCGACGGGGTCCGTGCCGTACAGGGGATCTCCTTTTCCGTCGAGCGCGGGGAGATCCTGGGGTTGCTCGGTCCCAACGGGGCCGGGAAGACCACCCTCATACGTATGGTCATCGGGATCTTCCTCCCCGACCGTGGGGCGGTCCGCTACTTCTTCGGGGGGAAACCCGGGCCCCTTCAGCGGGAGAGGATCGGTTACCTCCCGGAGGAACGGGGGCTTCACCGGAAAGCCAGGGTACTGGATCTCCTGGTCTACTATGCGGAGCTCAAGGGGATCCCCCGGGAGGAGGCACGCCGCAGGGCACGGGAGTGGCTTTCGCGTTTGGGCCTTTCGGCTTGGGAGAGGAGAAAGGTGGAAGCCCTTTCCAAGGGGATGCAGCAAAAGGTCCAGTTCCTCGCCGCTATTCTGCATGAGCCGGAGCTCGTCATACTGGACGAGCCCTTCATGGGATTGGATCCCGTGAACCAGGATCTTTTCCAGGAGCTTATCTTAGAACTTAAGGGAAGCTCCGCGGTGATCCTCTCCTCACACCAGATGAACCTTGTGGAGGGGCTCTGCGACCGGGTGCTTTTTATCCAAAAGGGAAGGGAGGTCCTCCAGGGTCCTTTGGATGAGGTGAGGCGATCCTACGGGAGGTACAGGGTGGAGCTCCGCTTCCGGGGCGACGGTGCGTGGCTCCGGGAACTCCCGGGGATTGAGGGTTTGGAACTCTCTCCCGGCAAAGCCTCCTTTTCCTTGGGTTTTGGGGTGGAACCAAGGGAGTTTCTGGAAAGCCTCCCCGACGAACTCGAAGTGGAAGAGATCTCGCTTCGGCGTCCAACCTTGCACGAGATCTTCGTCGATTTGGTTGGAGGGACGGGATGAAGCTCCTCAAGGTGGCACGGTGGGAGTTCTCACAGCGGGTGAAGTCCAAGGCCTTTCTCGTGACCCTTTTTGTCACTCCGTTCATTTGGGCGATAGCGGGCTCCATCCCGTTGCTTGTGGACCGGGCCGTGGAAGGGGAGGAACGGCTCATCGCGGTGATCGATGGCACGGGGAACATCTTTCCCAGGCTTTCCCGGCTCCTGGAGGACTCCCGGATAAAGGCCATCGGGGCCGATGCCCCGCTGGACGAACTCCTAGATGATCTGGAACGGAAGGAAATCGACGGCGTCCTCGTGCTCGAAGAGGATCTTCTGCGCGGGGGTGCCGCCGCCCTCTACTCCCGGAGCCTCGGCGGGGCATGGCTGGGTGAGCTCCGGGATGCCCTGAGCCGGGCCGTCTCCGCGTGGAGGCTCCAGGATAGGGGTTACGACCCGGACGAGGTCTTCTCGCTTGTCGAGGATGTGAAGATCGTGTCGGTGCCCGTCGGACGAAAGTTACCCGATCCCCGCGCGGTGGCCCTCCCTCTGGGGATAGCCATCCTCCTCAACGTGGGCGCCTTCATGGCTGGAGTGACCCTCTTTTCCAACATCGTCAACGAGAAAAGGGAGCGGCAGGCTGAGCTCCTCCTTTCCTCGGTAACGGTGCGGGATTTCCTCTTCGGGAAGATCATCGGAACCGGGGGAGCTGTCTTCTTGCAGGTGGCAATCTGGGGGGCTTTGGGTTATGTGGTGGCACAACGGGCGTTCAGTTTCCCTATCTCCATAACTCAGCTTCCGTTTTCAAAGCTTTTGCTCTCGCTCCTTTACTTCGCCCTGGGGTACCTTTTCTTCTGTGCCCTTCTTTCCGTGTTCGGCGCGGGGATGGAGGCCCGGGAGGGCGAAGGAGGGGCAGTGGGAATAGTGGTGATACTCCCTATGGTGCCGCTTTGGCTTTCGGGCCTCGTGGCAATGGAGCCCGACCTCGGGATATGGAGGCTCCTCAGCTTGATCCCGTTTTTCACGCCCGGGATGATGCTCCTGCGGTTGGGCGTTTCCCAAGTGCCTTGGTGGGAGATAGCCACAACGCTTGCGATGCTTTCCCTCGCGACCATCCTCCTCCTGGAGTTCGCAGCGAAGGTCCTCCAGGTGGGGCTTTTCATGTACGGGAAGTCGGCGTCGCTCGGGGAGCTTTTGCGTTGGGGGATTCGGGCCTTCAAGCGCTAACCCATCAAAAGAGCTTCAGCTGCCCCTCCTTCCCCTCGACCAATGGGATCCTTATCTCGCCGTAGACGCCGTCATATCCGGGGCGGATCTCCAGCTCCCCACGCCGCACCTTAAGGATCGCCTCCCCCACGGCCCCCGGGATCCCCGCGCGGATGTCCTCCTCCGGCAGGTCCAGGAGGATGGAAAACTCGCTCCCGAACCGCTCCACGAGCTTCCGGTATTCCTCCAACACGCGTTTCGTACCCTTTCCCACCCCCAGCGCTTGGGCGATGATCTCCTCCAGGGGCACCAACGACCTGTAGGGGATCGCGCCCTCGGGCACGAAGCCCTCGGGCCTGTCGGCGAGGGCCTCCACCCGATGGAGGACCCCCACGGTGAGGGGGCGGCCACATTTGGGGCACCGGTTCCCTAGCTTCAGGGACTCCCGCGGCGAAAGGACCACGTTGCAGTTCCTGTGCCCGTCGTAGTGGTACTTTCCCTCTTCGGGGAAAAACTCCACGGTGAAGAGGAACCTCTTTGGGTCCTTCTCCTGGATGGCGGAGACCAGCTCCCCATAGCTCAGCTCGTGGAGGTCGAACACACATGCCTCGCGGCCCAGCCGCGATGGGGAGTGAGCGTCGGAGAACGAAACGAGCGCCACCCGATCCAGGGACGACAACCGCCAGTTCATGGGGGGATCGGAGGAGAGCCCGGTCTCAATGGCGAAGATCTTCCCCGCGTCTTCCCCGAAGGCTTCCTCCAGGGAGTCGAACCCTGAGTTGGAACCGAAGATGGAGTACCAGGGGGTCCAGGCGTGGGCCGGGATCACCGCCGCCCCGGGGGAAGCCCCGAGGATCACCGAAAGGAGCTTCCGGCCGGAGATCCCGAGGGTGGGGCGCCCATCGGCGGCGAGGTTTCCGAATTTTCCAAGCTCACGGTTGATCCGCGCCGCATCCTCCAGGCTCGGGACCAACACCAGGAAATGCACCCGCCGCTGGCGGCCGTCCTGGGACCAGATGCAGGAGATCTCCCCGGTGATGAGGAACCGGGTCCCTTCGTACTCGTAGATCCCCTCCGCCACCGGCAGGAGCTTGTGGGAGAGTTCCCGGAACCATTGGGGGTGGGTGAAATCCCCGGTCCCAAGGAGGTCGATCCCCTTCCACTTCGCCCAGCGGGCCAGGTGCTCGAGGTCCATCTCGCGGCTTGTGGCGCGGGAGAACCGGGAGTGGATATGCAGATCGGCTATAACCCTCACGAAGAAATTATAGTCCGCTCCCCTGGGGGAAGCAGGGCCTTGCGGTAACCCCTCCGGTGGGGTAATGAACCCCAAGGGAGGTGACCCGATGAGGCTTGGCGTAACGGCGAGCGTGGCCCTATTCTTGACGGTCGTCGGGCTCGCGGGGGAACTGCGGATAGGGATCTCGGGGGAACCCCGGAACCTCGATCCGGCCTTGTACACATATATCGCCTCGGCCTGGCTTGTCCAGAACGTCTACGACCCGTTGGTGGAGATCTCGGTTGTGGGGGAGCCGTTGCCGGAGTATTCCCTAGCGGAATCCTGGGAGTTCAACGAGGATGCGACTTCCGTTACCCTCCATATCCGCCGCGGGGTGAAGTTCCACGACGGAAGCGATCTTACCGCCGAAGACGTGGTTTATAACTTCCGGTGGATCCTGGATCCCGATAACGCCTCCCCGGTGAGGAAGGACTTGGGCCCGATAACCGCGGTGGAAGCACTGGATCCGTATACGGTGAAGGTCACCTTCCAGTACCCCTTCCCGGAGGCGCTCCAGTACTGGTCCCGGGCCCTGATCGGGATCGTCCCCGCGGGAGCACGGGAAAAAGGGGAAGGGAATCCGCTTGTAAGCCACCCCATCGGGACCGGCCCGTTCCGGTTCGTGGAGTGGAAGAAGGGCTCATACATCGTGCTCGAGCCCTTCGCCGATTACTGGATCGAGGGAATCCCTCCGGAGGGGATAAGCCGGGTGAAGTTCCTCTTCTTCGGCGACGAGGCCTCCAAGGTGGCGGCCCTATTGGCGGGGGAGATACACATCGTGAACTGGCTTTCGCCCCGGGATTATGTGGCGCTGAGGCGGGCCCCGGGGATAGAGGTCGCGCGGATCCCCGGGGTGATGCACCAGTACATGGCCCTGAACCTCGCCTCCCATCCCTTCGGGATCACGAAGGATGAGGTGGGGGACGGGCGGGCCATCGAGCGGGCGTTGATGGCCCGGAAGTTCTTGATGTACGCCATCGACCGGGAGGAGATCCGCGACGAGGTCTTCTACGGGCTCGCTACCGTTATGTACGGCCCGTGGTATCCGGATTCCGAGTGGTTCTCGCCCGTGCTCAGGGGTCGGGTACTACACGATCCCGAAAAGGCAAGGGAATACCTGCAGAAGTATTATGAGCTCGGCGGCGAGAAGCCGCTCAAGTTCCGCATCATCGCCACCAACACCGGCTGGTTCGTGGACATCGCCACCGTTATCCAGGAGCAGCTGCGGCCCTACGGGGTCGAGGTGGAAGTAATCCCCCTGGAGAAACGGACCCTCTTCGCCACGCTGAAGACCCTGGACTGGGAGGCCGCGGTGGAGGACTTCGCCCACGGGATCCCCGCCGTGCTCAGATGGCTGCGCTTCGGCTACTATAAGGTCCCGAACCACAACCACTGGTACCATGCCAGCGAGGACCTTCCGCCCCAATACCATCCCACCCATCCCGGGCACGAGGAGTTCTGTCGCCTATGGGACCTGGCTTCCGCTGAGCCCGATGTGGAGAAGCGGAAGGAGCTCGTGTGGGCGATGGAAGAGATGTTGGTGGAAAACGTGATCCGGATCGACCTCATGATGGTGGACAGCCTCCTCGCCTGGCGCAAAGAGGTGCGCTTCGCGGAAGGGAGCGTACAGCTCCTCGGCGCGCTACACCTCAAGGCCATCACCGGCTTCAGCGGGTAGAAGGGGACGAGGAGGGTGGGGACCTATCTCGCGAAGCGCACGATCTTCGGGCTCCTCACCCTCCTCGTCACCAGCTTCCTTATCTTCTCCCTTCTGCGGGTCGTCCCCGGGGGGCCGGTGGATGCCCTCATCGAGGAAGGCTGGGACGACCCCGAGTTGCGCGCCCAGCTCCGACATAAATTGGGACTGGACTTGCCCTTCCACCTCCAGTACGCCCGCTGGCTGGGGGGCGTGGTGCGGGGCGATTTCGGGGTCTCCCTGGTGCTGTACCAAGGGGAGCCGGTGGGGGGAGTGATCCTGGAGCGGTTCGGGGTCACGGCCCAGCTGGCCCTCCTTTCCCTGGCCATCGCCCTGGCCGTGGCGTTTCCCGCGGGGATCATCTCCGCCCTGTGGAAGGACAAGCTGCCGGACCACATCTTCCGCGTGGTGGCCCTGGCCGGGATCTCCACCCCGAACTTCTTCCTGGGGATCGCCCTGATCGTCATGATCGGGGTGGGACTGCGTCGGGATTGGGGCGTAGGG
>JAGGWU010000148.1 GCA_021163465.1 Candidatus Bipolaricaulota bacterium | reverse complement strand
TCCTCCTCCAGCCGCTCCTTGTACTCCCAGAGCACGTCCAGGGCTCGGTAGAAGTGGTGCAGCTCTAGCCCCGCAAACGAAGGCTCCTCCACCTCCTCGATCCAGCGGGACACCCCCAGCTTGGAACACGGGGAAAGCAGCCGGTTGAGCACCATGGCGAAGACGGCAGACACCACGTCGAACTCGAATCCCCGCTCCGCCACATACCCCGCGAGGAACTCCCCAAGCCCCAGCTCCTCCCACAGCCGCTTGAAGACCAAAACAGGCCCGTACTCCTTAGCTGAGTGGCAGAACAGGTCCTCGGCTACATCCATCACCTGGGCCCGCTCGGCGTAGCGGGCCAGGCCCTCCACCAGGGAGTCGATGGCCCCTTCCCGCTGAAGGTCGTCCAGCCGCCCCAGGTAAGCCACCACCTTCTGGCGGGGCTTTCCATCCACCCGCACGCCCTTGACGATGTACAGGTATTCCCTCACCGAGCCGTCTTTATTTCGAAACCTTTTCACTCGCACGTACATAGCACAGTTATTTTAGCATGTTGGTCCCTGTTTGTCAAGACCAATCTTAATTTTCTAGGCACTACAACTCCCGATGACTGAGGGCTCCGATGCCATCCCTTGGGCAGTCGGGGCCCCCGGAGGGATCAAATCGCAGGATTAGGTGTCAAACTTGGGTCGAACAGATCTGCACGGGCCGGGAGGAGACCTTCCGGGGCAAGAAGTGGGTCCCCTTCGCCAAGGGCGGAAAGCCCTTCTACCACGACATCCAGCTCGTAGTGAACTGGGGCAATAATGGGGAAGAAATCCGCAATTTCAGTAACGCCGTCATCCGCAACGAATCCTTCTACTTCCGCGCCGGGCTGGCGTGGGCGCGGATAGCCGAGAAATCGATTGAGGCATTCAAACTTCCTGAGGGCTGTATCTTTGATGTGAATTCTGGAGCGGCTTTTGGAGTACAAATGAATGCTCTAGTAGCAATCCTCTGCTCTCAGTTTGGCTGGATGCTATGTCGTCTTTTCGAGCCGACTGCCCACACTATGCAAATCGGGACCATAGCTCGCTTTCCTATTAGTCCGGAAGTGTCCCACGCTTGGAACTTAGCCGCCCTTTGTCAGCAAGCTCACGACCTTTCGCGCGAATGGTCAACCGGTGATGAGCCGTCCACCGTGTTCGTTGCACCATGGTTGCTTCAGGTCTTCTGGCGCTTGAATGGGAACGATGAACTCATGCCGAGGACGGGACACCCGCTCGCAGAGGATTTCGAGTGGCACTACGGCGTGCCCCAGGAGGTGATGGACTGGCTCTCAACCGAAATGGAGGATGGCTTCTCATTACGCGCCCTCGCGGAAGCATGTGTCCAATGGGAAACATGGCTTCGTCAGCGGATTGATGAAATCCAGCGCCAGATAGACGACGAGGTTTACAGGATCTACGGCATTTCCGACGAGGACCGAAGGCTCATCGAAACCGAACTCACCAGAACGAGGGAAGAGGAGCCTGAAGCAGAGGGATCAGGTGAACAGATCGACGAATTGGAAGAGACGCCGCGAGACGACGTTCTCACACCCGAAGAGCACATCCGGAGGCTCATCCATTTCCTGGCCCACGAAGTCGTCAAGGAGGATCCCGACGGGATCGTCCCCCTTGAGGACTGCTTCCCCGCCGGCCGGGCGGAGATGGAACCCGGGCTTGCCCGAAGGGTCCGCGCGAAGTTGAGGGCCATCTTCGGCGAGGAAGCTGTGCCCACGGCGGAACGGGAAGTCCGCAAGGCACTGGGAAAACCCCTGGATGACTGGCTGGCAGATGATTTCTTCGGCTACCACCTGGGCCTTTATCGCTTGCGGCCTCTCATTTGGCAAGTTGTGGCTTCCCGGACGCGGCGAACGCGGCGTTCTGTGCGGATGTCGCCCGCGCCGAAGGATTTCAGTGTTTTCCTGTACTGGCATAAACTAAACGCCGACACCTTGCGGAAGGTACGCTCGGTCTACCTTGAGCCCTATCTTCGGGCCTCGCTCCGGGAGCTGCGGGAGGCCGAGCGGCACTTCCGGGAGCTCCAGGCCGGGGAAGCTCCCTTGAGAACGCTGCGGGAGGCCGAAAGGATGTTGGAAGTTGCGGGATCGAAGCATGAGGCCCTGGAGCGACTGGCCGAGGCGATAGATACCCTGCTCCGCCCTCACAGCATTGAGGTGCAAAGCCGGAGTGCGTGGGTAAAGGAGAAGGTAAACGAGATCATCTCCCAGGGCTACCGCCCGAACCGAGATTATGGGGTGCGGGTGAATATCGAGCCCCTCAAGCAGGCGGGGATCCTGCACCCCGAGTCCAACAGGGTAAAGGGATGAGGGCCCTTTTATGTTGAAAGAGTGGATTCGGGAGGAACTGGACCGCAGGTTCGCCCGGCAAGGCGAACGGGGGCTCATCGTGTGGTATGACCCCGGCGGAACTTTGGAAAGCGTGGTACAGAAGGCTTTGCCGGAGGGAGTTCGGCTCCTGCGCTTCGAGGGGAGCTTCCTCGCCCTCAGGTTCGCCTTGGAAGGTGAGGACCCGGACTTCGAGAGACGATGGCTGGTTTACGTGCCCAGGGATCCCCCCGAGCCGAGCTGGCTGAGGGATTGGGAGCTCCTGGGGGAGCGCTTGGACATGGACCTTCTGGAGTTGCTCCAGCGGAGGTGTGGCCTGGCCACCACACCGAAACTCGCGGATTTGCTGCGGGGCCGGCCCGAGAACGCCAAGGCTTTAGCGGAGCGTTGGCACCAGGTACTGGGGGATCGGGAGGTCACCGAGGAGAGCCTAATAGAGGCGTTGCTCGCCCTGTGTTTTTGTCTTCCCCGCTGGGAAATCCATGAGGCGGTTCTGATCTTCGTTACCGAAGAGGGATGGGAAGAAAAGCTCCAGGCACATGGTCTGTGGAATGAATGGCGGCGTAAGATCGGCCACTGGCTGGGATGGCCTGAGGTCCCTGAAGATGGGACAATCCTCAAGGAGCGCCTGCGCGCCACCATTTTGCTCTCCGAGCTCGTAAGTTTCGTACCGCAGCTTTTCCCCCGTTGGCCCTTCCTGCCCGCCGACCGGGACCGCCGCGAGGAGATGGCGAGACTGGCACACAACTGGCGGGAGCGAGAGCCGCTTCGAGAGGCTTACCGCACCGCAGCTCTAAAGATCGAACGGGAGCATGAGTTGCGGCGCCTCCTCACTGTTGGCGAGGAGGTTCTGGAGATGGAGACTTTTCGGGTTTTGGATGAGCTGTGGCAGGAAGCGATCAGAAGCGCCGTCACCCAAGATGGGGGCAATTTCGGGGAAAAAGCAGCACGCTTGAAGGAAATTGCCAAGGCAAGACGGGGGCTCTTTTGGGCTAAGACGGAAGAGCGTTTCGGGAAGTTCTGGGAGGCCTTGTACCTTTCGACCCAGCTCCATCGGGGATCCGGTGAAGCGCTGACAGAATTGGAAGGAATCGGTGGCCTCGAGGACCTCATCTCCCGTTATACCGCCGAAAACGGATGGTGGCGGCTCGATTTATGGGCCCTCGAGCTCGCGGCCTTTGAGGACGCTTTGGCAGCGAGCGATGCGCTCCGCTTCCTCCATCCCGCTCTGAGGATATACGCCGAGTTCCTCGATCAGGTGAACCGCGCTTTCGCTCGGGCAGTGGACCGGGAAGGTTGGCAACCTACCCAGC
>JAGGWU010000100.1 GCA_021163465.1 Candidatus Bipolaricaulota bacterium | reverse complement strand
TCCCAGGAGAGCCCGCCCCCCTTCCACCACCTGCCGCTCAGGGCGCCGGCGATCACCTGGGGAAACTTCACATTGAACTCCGCGGTCACGTGTAGGTGCCCGCTGGCGGCCACCTTCACCCGGTGGCCGGAGAGGACCTGTAAAAGCTCCTTGAAATGTTGGCATAGGAACAACGGTACATGGGAGAAGAGCACCAGGGGGGTATCGGGCGGTATCAAAGCCAGATCCTGTAGCAGCCAGTCGAACTGCTCCTGGGGCAACGACTCCCAGGTGGGACATCCGGGATGATTGGTATCCAACACCACGAAGTGCCACCCCCCGTAATTGAAGGAATACCAAGTCGGACCGAGCAATGCCCGATACGCGCCCTTGTGCCAATATGGATCATCGCGGGGGAGCTTACAAGCACAGTCGTTGTTCCCCAACACGTTGAACAGGGGAACCTCCAGGTGCGACATGATGTCGATGTACTCGCCGAAAGCAGCTTCCACTTGGTCGTGTTCGGCGAGGGATCCGGCGGCCATGAGCAGATCCCCGGTGGCCACCACGAAGGCGATATCCGCGGAAGCATTGGCGAAATCGACGAACTGCCTCAGGTTCCCCTCGGCTTTGGGCATCAGATGGATGTCGGTCACTTGGATGAAGCGGAAATGTGTGGGGACATCTATCCGATACAGGGCGAAATGGAGCCCCTTCCCTGGGGGAAGCCAAAACCGATCCGTCCACCAACCGTTCGGTGGAGACACGAAAACGGGTCTGTTCGAGGGGAACTCGAAGGTCCCCCGGGGACCGGTGAGGGACACGGAGGCCCCGTCGCTGATAGGGATGCCAGCGATACCCTTTTCCCCGAGATCCAAAACCCCGTTTCGGTTCGCATCCTCGAACACAACCCCCTGGGAGGCCCCGAAGGCGATGGCCGAGGCGCAGAGGATCCAAAACAACATGGATAGACAGCCGTTCTTCCACTTCACTACCCTCACCCCCCTTGAGGTTAAGGCGGTCGAGGGGGAGCCGGCAACGGGGCCTCTGTTAAAAAATGAGGGGTGTTCTCCCTTTAGGCGAGCTAGGGGTATACCGAATGGGTTTCCGGAAACTCGGGCTCAGTTCCCGCAAGAGGGCGGGGCTTTTTGGGAAAGGGGTGGATCGTGTGGCGGTGTGGTATCGGGGCGGAAAGGTGCCTTCCAAACCCTGGGGGTCACTCGTTGTGGGGGATCTTGAGGGTGCTGCCGCCGATGAACTCCCGCACCAGGTGATCCCCGGGGATGAGGTCATAATCCTGGGTCTCCCACATGGTAAGCCCTTCCACCGCGGAGAGGAGCCCGGAGATCCGCTGGTAGCGGATACGAGCGTCCAGGAAGGCCTCGTAAGGGGCAAGCTCCTCAGGTTTGGGCCAGATCCCGTCTGGAACGAAGTATGGCTTCAGCACTGGAAGATCGAAGGGCATCCCCCCGTTGATCAGGTGATCCGCGAGGCCCATCAGGGGGATGATGGAAAATAGCTCCCCAGCCCGCACATAGTGCCAATGGAGCAAGGTCTGGAGGGGTGGGTGATTGCGATGTTTCACGTCCCGTAGCATCCGCCGTAGTAGCCGCACGTCGGTGAACTGGGTCAAACGGCCGCTTGTCCCGTCCCCCTCATACATCATGTTGCAAGCCTCGATGTAGATCCGGAACATCTGGGAACGGTCGATCCCCTCGGTCAAAGGTGGGTAGAAACCGTGGAGACAATCGAGGAGCAGGATCTGGTCCCGCTCCAGGCGCACCCGCTTGGTTCCCACACGATCCCCGACCTTGAAATCGTAGATCGGCTTATCGATGGGTTTCCCCTCCAGAAGCGTCTTCAGGTGTCGGTTGATGAGCTGGATGTCCAGGGCCTCCGGGGTCTCGAAGTTGCGGTCGTTGATCCAATCGGTGGGGTGTTCCACCAGGGGCCAGAAGTAATCGTCCAGGTTCAGCATCAGGAACCTCAAGCCCTCCCGCTCCAGCCGTTGAGTGAGTTTCACCGTGGTGGTGGTCTTCCCTGAGGAGGAGGGACCGGAGATCCAGATCATCCGCAGATCATCGCCCCGGTCCAGCCGTTCGAGGATCTTCCGGGCGGCATCGTCCAGAGAGCGCTCGTAGACTTCCGTGGCCTCCTCTATGAGCCACCTGATCCTGCCGGACCGGACGATCTCGTTGAGGCCCTCCACGGTGTCGCAGCCATGGGCCTTGTTCCAGGCGAGGATCTCCTCGTGGAAAGGGGTGGGATAACCGTTTCCCACGAACTGCTCCATGGTGATGGCACCGGCCCGTACCCAGTGCTTGCCCCAACGCCAGCACTCATAGGCGTCGGCCACGGTGACGAAACCATAGCTCCGCAGAACGTGGACGACGGTATCCTGGATCTCCTCGATGGTTGGGGGGAAGTTGGCGATCCAGTGGCGGGGATCCCGATTGAGGACGACGACCACCGTGTCGGAGAGGAACCTGGCGATCCCCTCATCGTCCCCGTAGGAGTCGAAGAGATGGTCGTTTACCCCTTGCAGGTAATCCAGTGAAAAACCGCCCACGGAGCGGGCCGCCCGCAGGATGGCAGATAGGATCCTCCCTTGGTCGAAGGGGACCAGCGAACGGTCCCTTTTTTGTACCTTCCGGATGCGGTTTTGAACGCCCATCAAGCAGGGATTATACATCCCGTGCCCCGAGGACAAAGCGAATGATATGTATCATCCGCTTGTGTGTTGGGAATCAATTGAAGTCCTATTGAAACGTCCTCCCCTAGGGACACCCTTGAGACAGCCATGGGATCGAACATCGTCCAGAAGATCATGCGGGCACATTTGGTAGAGGGGCGGATGAGCCCCGGCGAGCCCATCGCCATCCGAATCGACCAGACCCTGACCCAGGACGCCACCGGCACCATGGCCTGGCTACATTTTTCGGCCATCGGCCTTCCCCGGGTGCGGACCGAGCTCTCCGTCTCCTACGTTGATCACAACACCCTGCAGGCCGGGGGGCCGGAAAACGCCGGGGATCATCTGTTTTTGCAGTCGGCGGCGAAGAAATACGGGGCCTTCTTCTCCAAGCCCGGAAACGGGATCTGCCACCAGCTACATCTTGAGCGGTTCGCGGTCCCTGGTAAGACGCTTCTTGGCTCGGATTCCCATACCCCCACCGCCGGGGGGGTCGGGGCCTTGGCCATCGGGGCT
>JAGGWU010000106.1 GCA_021163465.1 Candidatus Bipolaricaulota bacterium | reverse complement strand
TAGTCCTCCAGGGGATCTCGGCCCTCCACTCCGGCGAGATCCACCATGTGCAAAAGGACCCGGGCCCGGGTCCTTTTGCACATGGTGGATCTCGCCGGAGTGGAGGGCCGAGATCCCCTGGAGGACTATCGCGCCATCCGGCGGGAGCTCGAGGCGTGGGAGGAGCTCAAAGGAAAACCGGAGGTGGTGGCGGGAAACAAGATCGACCTCTTGCAGCCGGAAGAGATCGCCCGGTGGATATCCCGGTTCCGTGAGGCAGGGGTGGAGCTTTACCCAATCTCCGTGGTCACCGGCGAGGGGATAAGTGAACTTCTGCGGACCCTTTCGCGGAAGCTGGATGAAGCACCGAGAGAATCCCCCTCCGTGCCCGTGCAGAGGACCTGGAAGCTCGTTCCCCGCAAGGGCTTCCGGGTCGCCCGGGACGACGGGGTCTGGGTGGTGGAGGGGCGGGAGATCGAGCGGCTGGGCCGGCTCGACCTATCCACCGAGGACGCGAGGGTCTATCTCGAGGAGGAGCTCGAACGCAAGGGTGTATTCCGGGCACTACGGCGGGCCGGCTGGAAGGGGGAACCGATCCGCATCGGCGGCCTCGAGGTGGAGTTTGAGCTTGAGGGGTAAGGTGGGGCTTTTTGGGGGCGCGTTCAACCCCATCCATGTGGGGCACCTCAAGGTGGCGGAGGAGGCCCTGAGGCAGTTCGAACTCGATCGGGTGATCTTCATCCCCACCGCCTGTCCACCCCACAAGGAGGTGGATGTCCCCGCGGAGCTCCGGTTCCGTATGGTCGAGCTCGCCATCGCCGGCCATCCCCGGTTCGAAGTCTCCCGGGTGGAGATGGACACCGACGGACCCGCTTATACGGTGGATACAGTGCGGAAGATGCTGAAGATCTATCCCCAGGGCGTGGCTTACATTATCGGGGCGGACGCGTTCCTGGAGCTCCCAAACTGGAAGGATCCGGACGAGCTTCTTCGGCTTTGTCCTTTTATAATTGCGCCCCGTAGGGGGATAGATCCGGAGGAGCTGCGGCGGCCACCCCTGGGCCGGGCGGAGATCCACCTCATCCGAATGGAGCCGGTGGAGATATCCTCCTCGGAGATCCGGTCCAGATACCGCGCGGGTCTTCCGGTGGCGGGATTGGTGCCGGAAGCGGTGGACCGGTTCATCCGGGACCACGGGATCTATCGCTAGCATGGCTGAGAGCCGTCATCGCGGCTAAAATCTCAAAAAGAAAGGGGGTTGATGGTATCAAAAAGAGGTTTCGCGTAAACGAAGAGATAAGGGCCCGAGAGGTGCTCCTCATCGATGAAAACGGGCGTAATTTAGGGGTCGTGCCCATCCAGCGGGCGCTGGATTTGGCCCAAGAACGGGGACTGGACCTCGTGGAGGTGGCCCCGGAGCACAATCCCGTGGTCTGTAAGATCGTCGACTACGGGAAGTACCTTTACCAGCTGGAGAAGCGGGAGAAGAAACAGAAGAAGCCGGCGAAGTTAAAAGAAGTGAAGTTCACCATACAAACGGGAGAGCACGACTTCCGAACGAAGCTCGAGCGGATCCGGGAGTTCCTGGAAGAGGGGAGCAAGGTGAGGGTGACCGTTTTCTTCAAGGGCCGCCAGATCATCCATCATGACAAGGGACGGGAACTCCTTTCCCGGGTGGCCCAGGAGCTCCGGGACATCGCCAAGGTAGATCAGGACCCCCTCTCCAAGGGGAGAACACTCCAGATGCTCTTGAGTCCGCTGCGCACCAAAGGAGGTTCGGGATGAAGCGCAAAAAGAAGACCCATAAGGCGGCGGCCAAACGCTTGCGGGTGAACGCCGCGGGCAAGATCTTCCGCATGCGGGCCCGCTACCAGCACAAACGGGTCAAGAAGCGTCCCCAGTACAAGCGGCAGGCCCGCCGCAAGGTGGAGGTCACGGGGGCCGAGCGGAAGCGGCTCATCAAGGTCCTTGATGTCCCGTGATGCACGTGCCACGGTAAAAAGGAGGTAGACCATGCGCGTCAAAGGTGGAATCGTCCATACGAGACGCCGCCGCAAGATCCTGAAGCAGGCCAAAGGATTCCGGGGAAAGCGCAAAAACTGCTGGCGAATCGCCAAGCAATCGGTGATCAAGGCCCGGCTCCACATGTACATTTCCCGCAAGCTCAGAAAGCGCAACATGCGCCGCCTCTGGCAGATCCGCATCGGGGCCGCGGCCCGCCGACACGGCCTCTCTTACTCCAAGTTCATGGGGGGACTGCGGAAGGCCGGGGTGGAGATCAACCGCAAGATCCTGGCGGATCTGGCGATCCGCGACCCCGAGGCCTTCGCGAAGCTATGCGAGCTGAGCAAAAGCGCGTGAAAACCTTTCAAGACTTAATCCTGGCCCTGCACGAGTATTGGCGTGACCAGGGTTGTGTGATCTTCGAGCCGTATGACGTGGAGAAGGGCGCGGGGACCTTTAACCCCGCCACCTTCTTCGGGTGCCTGGGGCCGGATCCCTGGCGGGTGGCGTACATCGAGCCCTCCCGCCGCCCCACCGACGGCCGCTACGGGGAAAACCCCATTCGCCTCAGGCTCCATCACCAGTACCAGGTGATCCTGAAGCCCCCGCCCCCGGACATCCAGGACCTGTACCTGGGGTCGCTAGAACACGTGGGAATTGAGCTACGGGACCACGACGTGAAGTTCTCCGAGGACGACTGGGAGTCCCCGACCCTCGGGGCCTGGGGCGTGGGCTGGCAGGTGTGGCTCGATGAGATGGAGATCACCCAGTTCACCTACTTCCAGCAGATGGGGGGGATCGACCTGGATCCGGTCTCGGTGGAGCTCACCTATGGGCTCGAGCGGATCGCGATCTTCTTGCAAGGGGTGGAGTCGGCCTTCGACCTCAACTGGAGCGCGGACGTCAAATACGGGGAGATCTGGCACGAGAAGGAGCGCCAGTTCTCCATCTACAACTTCGAGCGGGCGGATGTAGAGCGGATCCGGAAGATGTTCGAGCTGGCGGAGGCCGAGGCCCGGGCTTGCCTTGAGGCGGGACTGGTCTTCCCGGCCTACGACCATACCCTACACTGCTCGCATCTCTTCAACGTCCTCGATGCCCGGGGGGCGATCTCGGTGGCCGAGAGGGAGAGCTACATCGCCCGTGTCCGGGAGCTAGCCCGGGGTTGCGCTAAAGGATATCTGAAGCTTTTGGAGGAACGCCGTGCCCGAGTTCTTGCTTGAGGTAGGGACGGAGGAGCTTCCCGCGCTGGACGCCCCGGTGCTTGCCCGGGCGCTGGGGGATAGATTGGCCCAGGCCCTACGAGAGGAGCGCTTGGGGTTCTCCGGGATGGAGATCCACTGGACCCCCAGGCGGCTGGCCGTCCTCGTCCGGGGCTTGGCCGAACGCCAAGCCGATTTGGTGGAGGAGGTACGGGGGCCGGCGGCGGCGGTGGGGCTGGATTCCACGGGGAACCCCACACAGGCAGCGCTGGGGTTCTTGAAGAAGTACGGCGCAACTCCCCAAGACCTGAAGCGGAAGGTCGTGGGGGAAAAGGAGTACCTGTTCCTCGAGGTCCGCACCCCGGGAAGGCCGGCTCAGGAGGTTTTGCAAGAACTGATCCCGGATATCCTTCGCTCCCTTCCGTGCAGGAAGACGATGCGGTGGGACTCATCGGGGGTGGCGTTCCTGCGCCCCATCCGGTGGCTCGTATGCCTTTTGGACAACGAGATCCTCCCGATCCGGTATGGGAGCCTCACCGCGGGTCGCATCACCCGAGGGCACCGGTTCTTCGGCCCCCGGGAGCTCGCCCTCAACTCCCCGGCGGAGTACGTGGAAAAGCTCCGCGAGGCCCGGGTCATCGCCGACCCCAGGGAGCGCGAGCGCATGATCCGGGACGCGGCGAAAGGGGTGGAGGGGGAGTACGGCGTCCGGGCCCTGTGGACTGAGGAATTATTGGGAATCCTGGTGGGATCCCTTGAATGGCCTTCTCCGGTGTTGGGGGAGTTCCCCGGGGAATTCTTGGATCTTCCTACCCCCGTTATCGCTGCCGTGCTCCACGAGGAAGGCAAGTTCGTCCCCTTCGCCCGCGATGGGGAGCCCGCCCCGGTATTCCTGGGGTTCCGCGATGGAAAGGAGGACGAGAAGGGCTACGTCCGTCAGGGATACGAGCGGGTGGTGAGGGCCCGCCTCCGGGACGCTCGGTTCTTCTTCGAGAACGACCGCAAGCGCCCTCTCGCGGAGCGCGTTCTGGACTTAAGAGAAGTCGTATACGAAGCACGTTTGGGGTCCGTTTGGGACAAGGTCCAGCGGATCCGGGAGATATGCAAGCGCCTCGTCGATCCCCTGGGGTTGGACGGGGAGCAAGGGGCGCTGTTGGATCGAGCGGCGTTCCTCTGCAAGGCCGACCTCACCACCGAGATGGTACGGGAGTTTCCGGAGCTTGCAGGGGTGATGGGGGGGATCTATGCCCGGCTTTCCGGGGAGCCGGAGGAGGTGGCGGTGGCCATCGAGGAGCACCTCCTTCCCCGAACCCGGGCGGACGAGCTGCCGGAGAGCACCCTGGGCACCGCCCTGAGCCTCGCCGATAAGCTCGACACGGTGATGGGGGCGATAATAGTGGGTGAAGTGCCCACGGGGTCCCGGGATCCCTACGGGATCCGACGGGCCGCCAACGCCCTGGTCTCCCTGATTTTGCGGAAGCGGTTGGTGGTGGATCTCTTCGGTGTGATCGATGCGGCTGCGGAGTTTTACCCGCGTATCCCGGAGGGGAAAGACAAACACACGGTGAAAGGGTTTCTGGTGGATCGCTTGCGGCACGTCCTCCGCGACGATTTCGGGGTCCCCCATGACATCGTTGAAGCGGTTTTAGCGGTACCGCGGGGGGATTTCCTCGGGGTATTGGAACGGGCCCAGGCATTGGCATCCTTGAAGAGGGACGCGGCCTTGGCCGAGCTGGCCCAGATCTTCGAACGGCTGCGGAACATCACCAAAGATCATGGGTCTACCGCCTTCGATCCCGGGCTCTTCCAAAAGGAGGAAGAACAGGAACTTTGGCGCGAATACCTGAAAGCCGAGGGGAAGGTAAGGCGAGCCCTTACGGAACGGGATTTCGCAGGGGCCTTGAAGGCATTGCTCCCGCTTGGAAGACCGGTGCATCGGTATTTCGAGAAGGTCTTCGTGATGGTGGAGGACGAGAGGGTACGGGAAAACCGCCTTTCGTTCCTTAAGGCGTTGCTTTCGTTGTTCCTCGAGATCGGGGATTTGAGCGTACTCGCGGTTTGATGTTGCACTCTAAGGACGGAGATCACGGGGCAGGAGGGGATGGTGGAAAATGCGTTACGGTTCTTCGGTTCCGTACAAAGGCGGTACGCCCAAAATGCGGGTGATCCTTGACCGATCCCCATTCCCCTTCTCGTCCCCGGGAAATGGGGGCGTGTATGGCGCGGGTTTTCCTGGGGTTACAGGCCGAGGTTCCGCCGCAACGAGAGCGGATCGTTGCGGCCATTGAGGGGTTGCAGTCCTGTGGGATCAGGATAATCCGGGCTTCATCATGGTTTCGAAGTGCCCCTACGGAAAATTCCTATGGGGCCATCGGCCTTGCGGTGGAGGCTGACACAACCCTCGATCCACGCCAGCTACGTTCCATCTGCCAGGGGATCGAACGGATCCTGGGACGAGAATTGGGGGAGGAACTTGGTCCGGCACCCATCGAGATCGAGATCCTCTTTTACAACGAAGAGATCGTAAGCGACGGGGATCTGCACATACCCTATCCGCACCTTTTGCGTCGCGGGGTGATGCTGGCCTCGCTGGCGGAGCTGGTTCCGGGGGTGGTCCACCCGGTGCTCGGGCGCACTATCGGAGAGCTCTTTGCAGAACTCCCCCCGGAAAGGAGGCCGAGACGCTCAGGGGAAACCACATCCTCGTAAATGTACAACGCGCGCCCACCGGCGTTCGCAAGCGCGTGGCCATCGTGGAGGAAGGGCGCCTGGTGGAGATCTACTTCGAATGCCCCGAGCGGCCGCGCCTGGTAGGAAACATCTACAAAGGGAGGGTGGAAACGGTCCTGGCGGGATTGGGGGCGGCGTTCGTGAACGTGGGGGAAAAGCAGTCGCTGTTCCTCTCCCAACACGAGATAAACGATGCCATCCTGATCTCCAAGGGTTTCGAACCCTGGAAGGGGCCTCCCCCGATCCAGAAGATCCTCCGCCCCGGGCAGTCCATCATCGTCCAAGTGCGCCGGGAGGGGGTGGGCACCAAGAACCCCCAGGGCACCACCAAGATAAGCCTACCCGGCCGCTATTGGGTCTTCCTCCCCAAGGAGGACCGGGTGGCCATCTCCCGTCGCATCTCGGACCAGAACGAGGCCAAACGCCTGCGACAGATCGCGTACGAGCTCAAGGCCCCCGGCGAGGGCCTGATCGCCCGCACCGCCGCCGCCGGGGTTCCGCGGGAGGACCTGGAGCGAGACTTCAAGTTCCTGTTGGGCACTTGGAAGGGGATCGAGGAGCAGGCGGCCAAGGTATCCGCCCCGACGCTCCTTTACCGGAACCCCGATCTGGTGAAAACCATGGTGCGGGACCGCTTTACGGAGGACGTGGATTCCCTCATCGTGGACGACGAGGCTGAATACAAGGAGATCCTCCATTACCTCCACTACCTCCATCTGGACAAGCTGCGGGGGCGAGTGAAGCTTTACCGGGGGACGATGCCCCTCTTCGTGCGCTACGACGTCGAGCGCCAGCTCCGGGAGGCCCTCCAGCGCCGGGTGCCCTTGAAAGGAGGGGGCTTTATCACCATCGACGAGACCGAAGCCCTCACCGCCATCGATGTGAACACCGGAAAGGACATCCGCCACAGGAACCAGGAAGCCGCCATCCTGAACACGAACCTGGAGGCGGCGGTGGAGATCCCGCGGCAGCTACGGTTGCGCAAGATCTCCGGGATCATCATCGTGGACTTCGTGGACATGGCCTCGAAGGCGGACGAGCGGAAGGTGATCGAACGACTGAAGCAGGAACTCCGCAAGGACCGGGTACCGGCGGACTTCATCGACGTGACGAAGCTGGGATTAGTAGAGATCACCCGTAAGAAAGAAGGAGAATCCCTGGCGGCGATGCTGGAATCGTTGGAGGAGGGCTTCTGAGAGGGACCTTCCTGTCAAGCACCCCGGCGCCTTTTGAAGCTGAGTTCCTCTCCTCTGAGGAGCCGCTTTATATTGGCTCGATGGGTCCAGAAGATGAATAACGCCAGGGCTACCGAAAGCCAAAGGAGGGGAGGAGCGAAGGTGAACCCCGTGAACCGGTCCAACAGGAACACGCTCACGGGCAGGGCCGCCGCCGCCGAGAGGGACCCCACCGATACCGTCCGGGCGGAAAGGAACGCCACCGCAAAGGCCGCGACGCAGATCCCCACGGGAAGCGGCATGAGCCCCAAAAGGACCCCGGCCGCGGTCGCCACCCCCTTTCCGCCTCGGAATCCCAGCCACGGGGTGAATACATGCCCCAGGATTGCCGCCGTCCCGCACAGGATCCCGGCGTACACCGGGCCCAGTCCTCCAAGGACAGCGAGCTTGGATAGCCAAGCCGAGGCCAAGTACCCCTTGGCGATGTCCACGATCCCCACGAAAACCCCGGCCTTCCACCCCAACACCCGCCAGGCGTTGGTCATGCCCACGTTCCCGGAGCCGTGTTTGCGGATGTCCACCCCGTGGAGCCTGCCCACAATGTAAGCCGTGGGGACCGACCCCAGAAAAAACCCCGCTATTCCCGCGACGATGGCCCAGATCATCGAAAACGATCTTAAATTTTCCACAAAGCCTCGGCAAAGGTGTGGAGCGGCGATATGTTGTGCTCACCTCTGTAGCCCAATAAACTCTGTGGTGGCGGGGAAGTCGGACCTGGGGTTGTTCGCGGCGCAGGAGGCCGGCGGCCGCGTCATCGGCGAGAACGTGGACCAAGCAAGGCGAGCCGCTCCGAAGCCGAGATCCCGGTGGAAGTCGTTTTCAAGGTGGTGGAGGCGATCTTCAAGATCCTGAACGGGGAAATCTCTCGATAACGCGAGGAAGGGGGAATTAACGGTGACCTTGGATCTCGGGGCATTGCCCCGGGAGTACCCGCGGCGTTACCTCCCGAAGGAATTCACCTTCGCCTCTTGGGAGGAGCTGGAGCCGTTCTTCCGCGAGCTGGAGGGGCGGGAGTTGCGGACGGCCGCGGAGGCGGAGGGGTGGCTCCACGATCTCTCGGAGCTCCTCGCGGTAATCTTCGAGGAGCGGAGCGTCCGGTACATCCGCATGACCTGTGATACCGCCAACAAGGAATACGAACGGGCGTACCTCCGGTTCGTGGAAAAGATCGAACCGAAGCTGAAGCCCGTGATGCGGAACCTCATGAAAAAGTTCGTCGAGACACCCGTCGCCGGCGAACTCCCCGAAGATCGTTATTTCGTGCTCCTCCGCTCCTTCAGGAACCAGGTGGAGCTTTTCCGGGAGGAGAACGTCCCCCTGGAGGTGGAGGAGGAGAAGCTCTCCCAGCGCTACCAGAAGCTCACCGGAGCGATGAGGGTAACGCTTAGGGGAAGGGACCCCACCCCCCACCGGCCCCCAAAGTCCCGCGGGACCCCCGAG
>JAGGWU010000014.1 GCA_021163465.1 Candidatus Bipolaricaulota bacterium | reverse complement strand
GGGAGGAGGCAGCGCTTCAGGCGAACTATTGCCTCCTTCCCCACACCGAGGAAGACGATTCTTACCTCATCAGGGTATTCCGCGAAAGCGGCGTTGGGGAGTACCTGATCTCCGTCCTTTTCGTGGACCTGTGTCAGTAAACCCAATTCCAAGGCTCCTTTCTGCCCGGGATGCTGCCCCGGGCATGTCTTCCCATGACGGAGGTCATCCGATACTCGTTTTTCCACTACGGTTGAAACCGCTAAAATTTTCTTTTGGGCGTGGTGAACGATGAGGTTATGCGAAGTAGCGGAGCTCACCCAAGCCGAGGTCCTCACCGGAAAGGAACTTCTGGACAGAGAAGTGGACAAGGGTTGTGGTGCGGACCTCCTCTCCGATGTCCTTTCCGTGGTAGAGGAGAACTTCCTCCTCATCACGGGGATGGTCACGCCTCAGGCGGTGCGGGTGGCGGAGGTGATGAACGCCGCCGCGGTCCTCATTGTCCGGGGAAAATGCCCGCAGGACCCCGTGATCGCATATGCAGACGAGGCGGGGATCCCCCTTCTTGCTACCCAAAAGGGGATGTTCGAGACATGTGGACTGCTTTACTCCCGGGGACTTCGCCCCACCAGGTTCCGTCGTGTCTCCGAGTACGCCGGCTAAGCGCGGTCGGCTCCTTTACCGGCGAACCTTTTATGTTCCCGCCGGAGCCATCGCCGATGTGGGGGCGGTTTCCACCCAGGTGCGACGGATCCTCCGGGGACTCGGGGTGGAGCCCGAGGTGGTGCGCCGGGTGAGCATCATCTGTTTTGAAGGAGAAACGAACATCGCCATCTTCACCAAGGGGGGAAGGATAACCCTTATGGTGTGGGAAGACCGGGTGGAACTCTTCTTCTCCGACAGCGGCCCGGGGATAGAGGACCTGGAGCTCGTGCGCCGGCCGGGGTATTCCACCGCCCCGGATTGGGCGCGGGAGCTTGGGTTCGGGGCGGGGATGGGAATCCCCAACATGGAGAAGAACGCGGATGTCTTCGTTCTCCGCTCCCGTCCCGGCAAAGGCACCGCCATCCGGGCCACCGTGTGGAGGAGCAGGGATGAACGCAAGGGAAGTGGCGCGGGCACTAGGGCTTGAGGCCGTGGCTTTCCCCCACCCCGAGGCGGAGGTGGAGGGCGGTTTTTGCTCCGACCTCCTCTCCCGGGCCATGGCCGAGGCCTCCCCGGGGGAGGCCTGGATCACCTACCAGCGCCACCTGAACGTGGTGGCGGTGGCGAAGCTCAAGGAACTTTCCATGGTGATCCTCGCCCGGGGGCCCGAACCGGAACCCGAGGTGGCGGCCCGCGCTGAGGAAGAAGGGGTGAACCTCCTGCGCTCCGGGGCCGGGATGTTCGAGCTCGCAGGGAGGCTTTATACCCTGCTTTCGCGTGGTCCACGGAACCGCTGAGGCGATAAGCGGAAAGGGGGTGACGTGGCAGAAGAGATCGTGGCCAAGGTGGAGGAACTTCTGTCCCCCTACGTGGGGAGACCCACTGAGCTTATCCAAGCACTCCATCGAGTCCAGGAGGAACTCGGATATATTCCCAAGGAATCTCTGAAAAGGATCGCCGAACTCATGCGGGTCCCTCCCTCCCGGGTCAACGAGGTGGTGAGCTTCTACCACCTCTTCCGCACCAGTCCCCCGGGGAAGCACTCCATCAAGGTGTGCCTGGGGACCGCGTGCCATGTGCGGGGCGCGGAGCGGGTGCTCCGGGCCATCCAGGAGGAGACGGGGGCCCGCCTGGGGGGCACCTCTCCCGACGGCCTCTTCGATATCCAGCCGGTGCGGTGCTTGGGGGCCTGCGGCCTCGCCCCGGTGATCATGATCGACGGGGAGGTCCACGGGAAACTGGATCCCAACCGCGTTCGGCGGCTCATCGCCCGCTACCGGGAGGGGGCTTAGTGGTGGAAGATCTTTCCATGCACATTGCCGACCTCCTGGAGAACTCCTTCCGGGCCGGGGCGAAGCACGTGGAGCTTAGGCTCTCGCTTTTGCGAGGAACCCTGAGGCTCGAGGTCAATGACGACGGCTCGGGGATGGACGGCGATCTCCTCCGGAAGGCGGCGGACCCCTTCTTCACCACCAAGCGACATGGGAAGCGGATCGGCCTTGGGCTTCCGTTGTTTTTGCAAACGGTTGAGGAACTCGGGGGGACGTTGGAGGTCTCCACCCGCCCCGGGGGAGGCACACGGGTGAGGGCGGAGATCCCCTGGCACCACCCCGACCGTCCCCCGCTGGGCGATTTGGCCGAAACGGTGGTTCCCATTATCCTCACTTCCCCGGGAGTGGAGTTCCGCATCGTGTTGGAGGGCAATGGTGAACGGATCGAGCTCGACACCGAAAGGTTAAAGGAGGAACTGGGGATATCTTGCCTGACCCCGGAGGCGATGGGGCCCCTTATGCGGATGGTCAGGGAGGCGATGGATCGCGTAGGGCTTAAGGAGGGCGCATGAGACCTGAGGAACTGAAGGAGATCCGCGAGAAGGCCAAAGCACGGCTCGGGCTCCGCTCGGGTGACGTCCGGGTGCGGATCGTGGTGGGTATGGGCACCTCCGGGATCGCTGCGGGGGCCCGTGAGGTCCTAAAGGCGCTCCTGGAGGAGGTATCCCGCCGTAACCTCACCGATGTGGCCGTGACCCAAACCGGCGAGCGGGGACTCGCGGCCAAGGAGCCCGTGGTGGAGGTCCATGAGGGAGACCGGATAACCGTCTACGGCGAGGTGGACGAGGCCCTCGCCCGCAGGATCGTGGTGGAGCACGTGGTGAACGGCCATCCCATCCAGGACCGGATCATCGAGGTGCGCGAGGTGGTGGGATGATCACCTTAAAGCTGAACGGACGCGAGGTACGGGCGCAGGAAGGTCAGACCATCCTCGAGGTGGCGAGGGAGCACGGCGTCCGGATCCCCACCCTGTGTTACCTAGAGGGGCTTTCCCCGCGCGGATCCTGTCGGCTTTGCCTGGTGGAGGTCAGGAACTGGGGCGGGAAGCTCGTCCCCGCCTGTGCCACCCAGGTGGAGGAAGGGATGGACGTGGTCACCCACAACGAGAGGATAAACCGCATTCGCCGCCTGGTATTGGAGATGCTCTTCGTGGAGCGGAACCACATCTGCGCCTTCTGTGTCTCAAGCGGCCACTGCGAGCTCCAGGACCTGGCGGTGGAGCTGGGGATGGACCACGTCACCCTCCCTTACCGGTATCCGGGGTTGGCCATGGACCTCTCCCATGAGGACTACGGAATCGACCACAACCGCTGTGTCCTCTGCGGTAGGTGTGTGCGGGCCTGCTCCGAGGTGGAGGGGGCGTTCACCTGGGGTTTCCAGGGCCGGGGGATCCAGATCCAGGTGGCCCCGGACCTCGGTGGACCGTGGGGGGATTCGGAGACCTGCACCTCTTGCGGGAAGTGCGTCCAGGCTTGCCCCACCGGGGCCTTATTCGAGAAGGGAGTGGGGACGGCGGCCCAGACGAAGCGTCCGGAGGTGATCCTCGAGGTCACGGAAAGGAGGCCCCGTGTCTAAGGTGCGTGTGGCCACCATGTGGTTCTCGGGGTGCTCGGGATGTCACATGTCCTTTCTGGACTTGGACGAGCGTCTACTGGAGCTCAAAGAAGCGTTGGAGATCGTCTACTCCCCGCTAGTGGACATAAAGGAGATCCCGGAAGGGATCGATGTGGCCCTCATTGAGGGTAGCGTCAACACCACCGAGCAGCTGGAGCTTCTGCGGGAGATGCGGCGGAAGTGCAAGATCCTGGTCGCTTTCGGCGACTGCGCTACTACCGGGAACATCCCCTCCATGCGGAACCCCATCCCCCGGGACGAGGTGCTCCGGGAGGTTTACGGGGATGGGAACCCGCCGGGAATGGAGGAAGGCGAGGTCCCGGCGTTGCTTCCCCAGGCCCTTCCCCTGCACGCGTACGTGCGAGTGGATTACTACATCCCTGGATGCCCACCGGATTCCGATCGCATTTGGAAGTTCCTTTCCACACTTCTTAAAGAGGGGAAGCCGCGCCTCGAGGGCGAGGAGATCCGGTTCGGCTGAAGAGGGGGACGGAATGCAGAAGGTCAAGATTCCCGTAACGAGGATCGAAGGCCACGGCCTTATCACGATCAAGCTTGATGATGACGGAAAGGTGGCCGAAGCGAGGTTCCACGTGACCGAGGTGCGGGGCTTCGAACGGTTCTGCCGGGGACGGAGCTTCTGGGAGATGCCCGGGATCACCGCCCGGATCTGCGGGATCTGTCCGGTGTCGCACCTCCTCTGTTCCGCCAAGGCGGGGGATGCCATCCTGGCGGTGAAGGTCCCCGACGCAGCCCACAAGCTCCGCCGCCTCATGAACCTGGGACAGATCGTGCAGTCCCACGCCCTTTCCTTTTTCCATCTCTCGAGTCCCGATCTCCTCATGGGCTGGGACGCGGATCCCGCGGTGCGGAATGTCTTCGGCCTCATGGAGAAATACCCCTCCCTCGCCCGGGACGGGATCGAGCTCCGGGCCTACGGGCAAAGGGTCATCGAGTTGCTCGGGGGCCGGCGGATACACCCCGCGTGGGCGGTGCCCGGAGGGGTGGAGCGCCCCCTGGATGAGGAACGCCGGAACCAAATAAAAAGGGACCTTCCCAAGGCCAAACGCATCGTCCAGGACGCCATCTCCCTCTTCCAGGAGAACCTCCCCCGCTGGGAGGAGGAGCTCGAGACCTTCGGGAACTTCCCCAGCCTCTTCATGTCCCTGGTGGCCGCCGACGGGACCTGGGAGCACTACGCCGGGCGGATCAGGTTCGTGGATTCCGAAAGGAAGGTAGTGGCCGATGGGCTCGATCCAGCGAAGTACTACGAGTACATCGCCGAGGCAGTGGAGCCCTGGAGCTTCCTCAAGTTCCCCTACTTCAAGGAGTACGGCTACCCGGAGGGGATCTACCGCGTGGGCCCACTGGCGCGGTTGAATACCTGCGATCGCATGGGGACCCCCTTGGCCGATGAGGCCCTGGAACACTTCCGCTCCCTCTCCGGGGGCAAGGCCGCCACTTCCTCCTTCCTCTACCACTACGCCCGCCTGATCGAGATCCTGGCGTCGCTGGAGCGGATCGAGGCGTTCATGGAGGATCCCGAGCTCCTCTCCCCCCGGGTCCGGGCCCAGGCGGGGGTGAACGAGCTGGAAGGGGTGGGGGTGCACGAGGCACCCCGGGGGACCCTGTTCCACCACTACAAGGTGGACGAGAACGGCCTCGTTAAGTGGCTCAACCTCATCGTTTCCACCGGCCACAACAACCTGGCCATGAACAAAACCGTCCAGCAGATCGCGGCCCACTACCTGGAGGGAAAGAATCTCACCGAGGGCCTCCTCAACCGCCTGGAAGGGGGGATCCGGGCGTACGATCCCTGTCTTTCCTGTTCCGTACACGCCGCGGGGCGGATGCCCCTTACGGTGAAGCTTTGCGCCGCGGACGGGTCACTGCTTGATGAGGTGAAACGTCCATGAGCCGGATCGAGGTGCTCCTCTGTGCCGGAACGGCGTGTCTCTCCTCCGGGGCCCGGGAGGTCAAGGCCGCCTTGCTCGAGGCCCTGGCGGAGGAAGGCCTCACAGGCGAGGTCCGGATAGTGGAGACCGGCTGCATGGGGCCATGTGAACTCGGTCCCATCATGCTTGTTTACCCAGAGGGAATTTACTATATCCGGGTGAAGCCCGCCGACGTCCGGGAGATCGTGAGGGAGCACTTCCTGAAGGGGCGGCCGGTGCGGCGGCTCCTCTGGGCCGGGGAGCTCCCCGAGTCCAAGGAGATCCCCTTCTTCTCCCGGCAGCTCAAAGTAGTCCTTGCCAACTGTGGCCGCATCGACCCCGAGGACATCGAAGAGTACATCGCCGTCGGGGGATATGAAGCCCTGAGCCGGGTCCTCACCGAAATGTCCCCCGAGGATGTGATCGAGGAGATAAAGCGCTCGGGCCTCCGGGGCCGGGGCGGGGCGGGCTTCCCCACCGGGCTCAAGTGGGAGTTGGTGCGCATGGCCGAGGGATCCCCCAAGTACATCATCTGCAACGCCGACGAGGGGGATCCCGGGGCGTTCATGGACCGGGCCATCTTGGAAGGTGATCCCCACGCGGTGCTGGAGGGAATGGCCATCGCCGCCTACGCCGTGGGGGCACAGCACGGGTACATCTACGTCCGGGCCGAGTACCCCCTGGCGGTGCAGCGCTTGGAGACCGCCATCTCCCAGGCCCGCCGCTACGGCCTCCTGGGGGAAGGGATCCTGGAGACCGATTTCTCCTTCGACGTGGAGATCCGGGTGGGGGCAGGGGCGTTCGTGTGCGGGGAGGAGACGGCCCTCATCGCCTCCATCGAGGGGCGGCGAGGCGAGCCTAGGCCCCGACCTCCCTATCCGGCCCGGTCCGGCCCGTTCGGGAAACCCACCCTCATAAACAACGTGGAGACCTTCGCCAACGTGCGCCACATCGTGGTCCGGGGGGCGGACTGGTTCAGCTCCATCGGCACCGAAAAGAGCAAGGGCACCAAGGTCTTCGCCCTGGCGGGCCAGGTAAAAAACACCGGCCTGGTGGAGGTCCCCATGGGAATCACCCTCCGGGAGCTCGTTTACGATATCGGGGGTGGGGCGCCGAACGGGAAGAAGATAAAAGCGGTCCAGATCGGCGGTCCCTCGGGGGGTTGCCTCCCCGAGTCGCTCTTCCACCTCCCGGTGGATTACGAGGCCCTCACCGAGCACGGGGCGATCATGGGCTCCGGGGGGATCATCGTGCTGGACGAATCCGCCTGCATGGTGAACGTGGCCAAGTTCTTCCTGGAATTCACCTCGGAGGAATCCTGCGGCAAGTGCACCCCGTGTCGGGTAGGGACCAAGATCATGCTCGGGATCCTGGAGCGCATCGCCCGGGGGGAAGGGACGGAAGAGGATTTGGTGAGGCTGGAGGAGCTGGGGCACATGATAAGGGACGCGTCCCTCTGTGGCCTGGGTCAGACCGCCCCCAACCCGGTGCTTTCGAGCCTGCGTTACTTCCGGGACGAATTCCTCGCCCACATCCGCGACAAGAGGTGCCCCGCCGGGGTATGCCCGGACCTCATCCACTACGTGGTGGTCCCCGAGCTCTGCCGGGCCTGTGACCGGTGTCGCCAGGCATGCCCCACGGGAGCGGCCCAAGGCACCCCGGGAAATCCCCCTTACCGGATTGAGCTTTCGGCGTGCATAAACTGCGGGGCCTGCTTCGACGCCTGCCCCTTCGGGGCCATCGAGAGGCGCCCAGGGAGAAAGGAGCGATGATGGAGAAGAAGTTTGAGCTCATTTCCAAATACCCCAGGTCCCGGGAGTACCTCCTTCTGATCTTGCACGAGCTGCAACGGCACAACCCCCGCAACTACCTGACCCCCGAGGACCTGAGGCTGGTGGCGGATTACCTGGGTTTACCCCTATCCGCGGTGCACGACACCGTGACCTTCTACACCATGTTCAGCCTGCGGCCGCGGGGGAAGCACATCATCCGCCTGTGTGACTCGCCCCCGTGTCATCTCGCGGGCTCGTGGTCCCTGCTTTCGGCCCTCAAGCGGGAGCTTGGGATCGAGGTGGGGGAGACCACCCCGGATGGGCTATTCACGTTGGAGCTCACCTCGTGTCTGGGGGTATGCGGGGTGGCGCCGGCGATGATGGTGGATGATGAGGTCTACGGGAACCTGACCGAGGAGCGGCTCAGGAAGATCCTGGACTCTTACCGGGAGGGAAGATGAGGCTAGCGCGGGCTCACGTTTTGGTCGGGGTGGACGAGGAAGCGCGCCTGGCAGGGGTAGAGCGGGTGATCGCCGCCTTCCGCGAGGAGCTCGAGGCCCTGGGGTTGGCCGAGGAAGTACAGCTTGTCGAGGTGGGGCACCTCGGGATCTCGGGCTGGGGCGTGGTGGTGGTGGTCTATCCCGAGGGGGTCTACTACGGCCGCGTGACCCCCGAGGCCGCCCGGGAGATCGTGCGGGAGCACCTCCTGAAAGGTCGCCCCCTGGAGGAGTACCGCCTCCCGGCGGCAGCACCGGTGGCCCGACCCCAGGAGGTACTGGCGGGACAGCGGCGGGTAGTGCTCAAGAACTGTGGGGTCATAAACCCCGAGGACATCGAGGAGTACATCGCCGCCGGGGGGTACGAGGCCCTGAGCCGGGCCCTCACCGAGATGTCCCCTGAAGCGGTCCTGGAGGAGGTCAAGGAATCCAAGCTCCGGGGCCGGGGCGGGGCGGGCTTCCCCACCGGGATCAAGTGGGAGGCGGTCCGCCGGGCTCCAGGGCCCGAGAAGTACATCCTCTGTAACGCCGATGAAGGCGAACCCGGCACCTTCAAGGACCGGCTCATCATGGAAGGGGACCCCCATCGCCTGATCGAGGGGATGGCCCTTGCGGCCTACGCTGTGGGGGCGAGAAAGGGCTACGTCTACATCCGGGGAGAATACTCTCTCTCCATCCAGAGGTTCACGAAGGCCCTGGAGGCGGCCCGGTCCTACGGGCTTTTGGGGGAAGACATCTTGGGAACCGGTTTCTCCTTCGACATCGAGGTGAAGGTAGGGGCGGGGTCCTACGTGTGCGGCGAGGAGACGGCCCTGATCGAGTCCTTGGAGGGGAAGCGGGGCTGGCCCCGGATCCGTCCCCCCTATCCCGTGAGCTATGGACTATTCGGGAAGCCCACCGTGGTGAACAACGTGGAGACGTTGGCCAACGTCCCGGATATCGTCCTCCGGGGGGCGAGCTGGTTCCGCTCCCTGGGGGTCCCCAGCTGCCCCGGGACCAAGGTCTACACCCTTCTCGGGGACGTGCGCTACCGGGGGTTGGTGGAGGTGGAGATGGGGACCCCGCTACGCACGCTGATCTACGAGCTCGGCGGGGGGCTCCCGGAGGGCAAACGCCTGAAGGCGGTGCTCGTGGGCGGCGCTGCCGGGGCCTTCCTCCCCCCGGAGATGCTGGATGTGCGCATGGATTTCGATTCCATGCGGGAGGCCGGGGCGGCCTTGGGATCGGGGGCCATCACGGTGATGTCGGAGGAAGCGTGCGTGGTGGATCTCCTCGGTTCCATCCTCCGCTTCTTCCGGCACGAGTCCTGTGGCCAGTGCACCCCGTGTCGGGTGGGAACCGACCTTCTGGTAAGGCTTCACGAGGCGGTATGTTCGGGGAACGCGGGGCCCGCGATCCTCGAGCGGATGCTGGAGGTAGCGGAGGCGATGCAGGCCGCATCGCTTTGCCCCCTGGGGCAATCCGTGATCCTGCCTTTGGGGACCGCGCTCAGGTGGTTCCGAAAGGACTTCGAAGATCACATAACGAACGGGCCCTGCCCCCGGTGCCGGGCCCAGTTGGAGGTCGTGCATTGAGGATCACCTTCGCCGGCGCGGCCCAGACCGTAACGGGGTCCTGTTTCCATGTCGTGACCCAAACCACGGAGTTCCTGGTGGACTGTGGCATGTTCCAGGGGCTCCCGGAGCTTGAAGAGCGCAACCGCGCCCCCTTCCCCTTCGATCCCGCGGCGGTGCGGCGCCTCATCCTCACCCACGGGCACCTGGACCATTTGGGGTTGATCCCGCGGCTGGTGCGGGAGGGGTTCCGGGGCCGGATCGTGGCCACCCCGCCCACCCGGGACATCGCCCACATCATGCTCATGGACGCCGCCCGCATCCAGGAGGAGGCCGAGGACGGGGAGGAACCCCTCTACACCACCGAGGACGCGTTCCTGGCCTTGGACCGCATGGACAGGCTCCTGGAGTACGGGCAGCACTATCGTATGGCCCCCAGGGTGGAGGTCACCCTCATGGACGCCGGCCACATCATGGGGGCGGCGTTCGTGGTGGTGCGGGCCGAGGGGAAAACGGTGGTCTTCTCCGGGGACTTGGGGAACAGGAAGAAGCCCCTGGTGGAGGACCCCGCCTATCCCCCCAAGGCGGACGTGTTAATCCTGGAGTCCACCTACGGGGACCGCACCCACCGGCCCATAGAGGAGTCCATCGAGGAACTGAGGCAGGTGATCCTCCGGACCTTCGAAGCCGGGGGGAACGTGATCATCCCCTCCTTCGCCCTGGAGCGCACCCAGGAGGTGCTTTACATCCTCTACCGTCTGTGGCGGGAGCGGAAGATCCCCAGGTGCGAGATCTATCTCGACTCGCCCCTGGCCACGGCGGCCACGCGGATATTCGAGAAGCACTCCGACCGGTTCCCCGAGCCTGCTCGCAGGGTTTTCCGCAAGAAGCGTAATCCTTTTGCGTTCGAGCTTCTGCGGTATACGCTCACACGGCGGGCGTCCAAGAAGATTCCCAGCGACCAAGGGGGCGCCATCATCATCGCCGGAAGCGGCATGTGCACCGGGGGGCGGATCCTCTTCCACCTCAAGGCCAACCTCCCCCGGCCGGAATCCTCGGTGGTGTTCGTAGGGTACCAGGCCGAGGGGACCCTGGGGCGGCGGATTTTGGACGGGGCAGAGAGGGTAGAGATCATGGGATCGATCGTCCCGGTTAGGGCCAACATCGTGCGGATAGAGGGGTTATCGGCCCACGCCGACCAGGGGATCCTGGTGGATTGGGCGCTGCATGCCGACCCGGACCTCATCTTCCTCGTACACGGGGAGGGCCGGGCGTTGGCGGCGTTGGCGGAGCGGCTGATCTCCCACGGTTATTCGGTCCACATCCCCGCCTGGCACGAGACGGTGGAGATTTGACGGAAGCTTTACTTCCCAATTGAGAAAGGCCGTTGGTACAAAACTACCCCCCACGTTTTTCTCGCCGAGCTTGAAGCCGGCGGGATATTGGGTTAAAAATAAGTTTTGTGTGATTATGGTTTGCCTTTCGGCACTCCCTCCTTTGTCCGGCGCGGGGTGTCCTTTTTAAGGGGCCCCGCGTTTCTTTGGTAAGATCAGACCGTGATGTTTTCGCCAGTTCGCTGGAGAGAGGACGCCCTCGAGATCCTGGATCAGACAGAGCTCCCCTGGAAGGAGGTCTGGCGGGAGCTGCGCTCGTGGGAGGACGCGGCCGAGGCCATCCGGAAAATGAGGGTGCGGGGAGCTCCCCTCATCGGCATCGTGGCCGCTTATGGCCTCGTCTTGGCGGTGGGAGAGCACCAAGCCGGGAAGGAGCGGGAAGTTCAGTTCTGGCAGGCCTTGGAAGGCTTGAAAGGGACACGGCCCACGGCGGTGAACCTCTTCCATGCCTTGGAGCGGCTCCGGAAGGTCTTCGAACGCCACAGAGATAGCCCGGGTCTGCGCGATCTCCTGTTGGCCGAAGCCCGCGCGATCCACCGGGAGGAAGTACAGGCCTGCCGGGCCATGGGTCGCCTCGGGGCGACCCTCCTCCCTAATCGAGCCAAGGTGGTTACCATCTGCAACACCGGGGCCCTGGCCACGGGCGGGTATGGAACGGCCTTGGGGGTGGTCCGGGCTGCGTGGGAAGAGGGAAAGCTCTCTATGGTCTATCCCCTGGAAACCCGGCCCCGGCTCCAGGGGGCACGGCTTACCGCCTGGGAGCTCTTGCGGGAAGGTATCCCCTTTAGGTTGATCGCCGACTCCGCCGCCGGTTGGCTCTTGGTCACTGAAAAAATCGACGCGGTACTGGTGGGAGCGGATCGCATTGCCCGGAACGGTGATACTGCCAATAAGATCGGGACTTATACCTTGGCGGTGCTCGCCCGCCGCCATGGGGTGCCGTTTTACGTAGTGGCCCCCACTTCCACCATCGATCCCTCCCTTCCCACCGGCGCCGGCATCCCCATCGAGGAACGGGACGAAGGCGAGGTGCTGTCGCCTTATGGGATGCGCTTCGCCCCTGTGGGAGCCCCGGCTTGGAACCCTGCCTTCGACGTTACTCCCGCCGAACTCATTACCGCCATCATCACCGAACGGGGGATATTGTGGCCACCGTTTTCGGAATCTATAGGATCGATCCTCTCCTAAATTCCCGAGGAGCCTCGTGTTTTGGAAGGATCGGCTAGGTGACGAAGTTCCCCTCAGGCTAAAGGGCTGAGGGAGCCCCACCCTTGTCCTGCGTTGACTCAACATGAACTTCCGCCCCTTTCCCGCCATTGCCGCCTCTGCACCAATCCGCCAAAAGTCTCCTAAAGCACTGGAAGGGCGAACTTCCGGGCTCCGGTGAGGGCAAGTGCCGGCGAAGCAGTGTCCCGTTTCCGAAGTCTGAGATCGACTACGGAAGGGGGCCGCGCTTTTTGGAAAGCTTTTAGCACAGAAGGTTCCTGTCTTGGACTCACCATGTTCCAGCCCATTTGCCGGAAACTGAGCTTCAGACCGATCTTCTACAGTTGAGCGGGGGTGAGGCAGCGGAAATGCCCTTGCCATGACGATCCAGTTCCGAGAGTCCTCGAAATGTAGTGCCAACAAAGTGACGAATGTCCCCCAATTGATCCTTCACAAAGCGACAGTTTTCCTGTAAACTTGTGGTGCAATGTTCGTGCGGGCGAAACGCGTGGGGAAGTACACCTACCTCCAGCTGGTGGAGAACTACCGCGAGGGAGGGAAGGTCCGCCAGCGGGTGCTGTGCACGTTGGGGCGGCTGGATAGGCTGGAAGAGAGGGGCGGGGTGGACGCCAGCATCCTCTCCCTGGCCAAGTTCGCCGAGAGGGTGAGGGTACAGGAGGCGTACCGGGAGGGGGACCTCGCCGCGTTGGGGGATAGGGTGGTGGGGCCGGGGTTGGTGTTCGGGAGGCTGTGGGAGGAGCTTGGGGTGAGGGAGGTCTTGGAAGAGGTGCTTTCGGGGAGGAGGTTCACCTTCCCGGTGGAGCGGGTGGTGTTCGCCAGTGTCCTGCACCGGCTGTTTGAGGCAGGGTCCGACAGGCAGTGTCACCGGTTCTTGCGGGACGTATGGGTACCCGGGTTGGGGGAGGTAGGGTTGCATCATCTTTACCGGGCGATGAGGTTTCTGGGGGAGGAAAAGGACCGGATCGAGGAGGGGCTTTTCTTGAGGAACCGGGATCTGTTCAGCGAGGTGAGGCTGGTTTTCTTCGACACCACCAGTTTCTACTTCCACGGGGAGGGAGGGGAGCTCGGGGAGCGGGGCTACTCCCGGGACCGGGGGCCGGAGCTTGTGCAGGTGGTGGGGGCGCTTCTTTCTGGGGACGGGAGGCCGATTGCGTGTGAGGTGCTTCCGGGGAACGTGGCGGACGCGAGGGTGCTGCTTCCGGTGGTGGACCGGGCGCGGGAGAGGTTTCCGTTGGGGG
>JAGGWU010000033.1 GCA_021163465.1 Candidatus Bipolaricaulota bacterium | reverse complement strand
GGTGCGGGGGCTGGTGAAGCACTTCCCCGCCGCGGGGGACTGGTTCGCCCAGATCTTCGATCGCCGGGTGGTGCGGGCCGTGGACGGGATCAGCTTCGAGATCGAGAAGGGAACGACCCTGGGCCTGGTGGGGGAGTCGGGCTCGGGGAAGACCACCACGGGGAGGATCATCGTGCGGCTGGTGGAACCCACCCGGGGGGAGGTGGTGTTCGACGGAATCGACCTCCTCAGGCTGAAAGGGAAGGCCCTCAAGGCAATGCGCAAGAGGATCCAGATGATCTTCCAGGACCCCGCCTCCTCCCTGAACCCCAGAAAGACCGTGGGACAGATCGTGGCCGAACCCCTACGGATCCACGGGATGGCAAAGGGGCGGGAGCTCGGGCGGAGGCTCGTACGTACCCTGGAGCTCGCGGGGCTCTCAGGACGCTTCCTCAACCGTTACCCCCACGAGCTCTCGGGGGGACAGCGCCAGCGGGTGGGGATCGCGAGGGCGCTGGCGGTGGGGCCCGAGTTCATCGTGTGCGACGAGCCCGTGACCGCCTTGGATGTCTCCGTCCAGGCACAAATCTTGAATCTCCTCATGGACCTCCAAGAGGAGCTCTCCCTCACCTACCTCTTCATCGCCCACGACCTCTCGGTGGTGAAGCACGTCGCGGACCGGGTGGCGGTGATGTACCTGGGAAAGATCGTGGAGATCGGTGACGTGGAGGAGATCTTCTCCTCGCCGAAACATCCCTATACCCAGGCCCTCCTCGCGGCGGTACCGCGTCCGGATCCCAAGGCCCCGCCGCGGAAGGTCCTCCGCGGCGAGGTCCCGAGCCCCATCGACCCGCCCCCAGGGTGCCGGTTCCATCCCCGCTGCGAGCGGTTCCTAGGGGATATCTGCCGGGAGCGGGAGCCCGAACCCGTCGCGCTGGAGAAGGGAACCCAGGTGTCCTGCCACCTGTACCGCGAATGCTCCCCCTGAACCCACGTGCCCGGAACCACGTACCCTTCTGCCGGGACGAGTTTTCTTGACCGCGTCGAGGGGGAAGGAGAAAATTTCTTGCTATTAAGCAAAATTATTGATCCATGCGGAGGACGACCGCCTATTCCGAAAATTCCCGGGAAACGGACGAGGGGTGGCGCGCTATCGTTGAGGCCTCGCCCGTAGGGATATACCTGGTCCAGAACCAAAGGTTCGTTTACGTGAACCGGGCCCTGGCCGAGATGCTGGGCTACCGGCGTGAGGAATTCGTCGGCCGGTTGGGCCCGTTGGATGTGGTGCATCCCGAGGATCGCGATTTGGTGGCAAGGATGATGCGCGAGCGGCTCAGTGGACGGACCGAGGTGGTCCGCTATACCGTGCGCGGGATCCACAAGGACGGCCGGGTCGTCTACGCGGAGGTCCTCGGCCGCCGCATCCGGTTCCGCGGGAAGCCCGCCCTGCTGGACACGGTGGTGGATTTGACGGAGAAGATGAGGTTGCTCGAGTCCCTGCGGGAGAGCGAGCGGTCCCGCCGGGCGATCCTCGACGCCGCCTGGGACGCCATTATCACGGTGAACTCCAGGGCGGAGATCATCGAGTGGAACAAAGGGGCCGAGAGGCTCTTCGGCTACAAGGCCGACGAGGTGCGCGGAAAGAGCCTCCTCATCATCATCCCCCCACACTACCGGCGCGCCTTCCAGCGGGGATTCGCCCGCGCCCTCGAGACGGGGGAATACCCCCATGTGGGTCGCCTGAAGGAGGTGCCGGGGCGCCGGAAGGACGGGAGCGAATTCCCCGTCGAGATCTCCCTCTCCCTCTGGCAGACCAGGGAGGGCCCCCACTTCGTGGCCGTGGCGCGGGACATAACGGAGAGGAAGGAGAGCCTACTGCGCTGGCGCCGCTCCCTCAAGGAATTGGCCAGGGCCCTCTCCGCCGCCCTTGAGGCCAAGGATCCCTACACGGCCCGGCACCAGCTCCGGGTGGCGGAACTGGCCCAGGCCATCGCGGAGGAGCTGGGCCTCCCGGCCGATAGGGTGGAGGGGATCTATATCGGTGCCCTGCTCCACGACATCGGGAAGCTGGCCGTTCCCACGGAGATCCTCTCCAAGCCCACCAAGCTCACCCCCGCCGAGCGCTCCCTGGTGAAGCACCACGCGGTGGCGGGTTACGAGATCCTGAAGGAGGTGGAATTTCCGTGGCCTGTGGCCGAGATGGTGTTACAGCACCACGAACGCCTCGATGGGTCGGGCTATCCCCACGGGCTTGAGGGGAATCGGATAACCATGGAGGCCCGGATCCTGGCCGTGGCCGACGTGGTGGAGGCCATGTCCTCCCACAGGCCTTATCGGGCAGCCTTGGGGGTCGAGGCGGCCTTGGAGGAGATACGGAAAGGGAGGGGAACCCTCTACGACCCCGCCGTGGTGGACGCCTGCCTCCGCCTCTTCCGCGAGAAGGGATTCCGTTTTAGCTCCCAATACGAGGTGTAAACACCTTTGTTTTCCACGCCTTTGTACCCAGCTCCCGAATGAACCGGGGTCCGCGCCCCCGGGGTGTCCAGATAGCGGAGAAGCGCAGGGCGTTACGGAAGCGTCCTCCCTGTAGAGGTGACGGCGAGCTGGCCGTGCTTCACGCCCTTGAGGGATCGGAGGTGTTCGGCCAGGCGCTGAAGCTCAGGGCCCGGCCCCCGGACGGCCAGGATCTCGAGACAGTTGTCGGCATCCAGGTGGACGTGCATGGTGGCGATCACGAGTCGATGGTGACGGTGTTGGAGGTCGATGAGCGCATCGGGGAGCTCCCGCTTATGGTGTTCGTAGAGGAGGACGATCACCCCCACCACCTCTTCCCCCGCCTCCCACTCGTGGCGCACGAGCCGCTCCCGCACCAGATCCCGAATGGCCTCGGAGCGGTTGGAGTATCCCAGCTCTCGGATCAAGGCATCGAAGCGGGCAAGGAGGCCCTCCTCCATCGACACACCGAACCGGACAAGCTTGGGCATCGAACCATTTTACCCACGCGAAGGTCATCTCGGCGAGCGCCCACCGCCTATGTCCACGGAGCTTCCTCAGCGGTTGAGCCACTCCCAGACCCTCAAGGCGAGCTCCACGAAGGGGGCCTTTACTTCCTCTAGGGTAACGGCGGGGACTCCCCGATCGCTTGCCCCCACCACCGCGGGCACCAGGGGAAGGTTTCCCAGGAACTCGACCCCCATCTCCCGCGCCAGGGCCTCGCCCCCGCCCTTGCCGAAGAGGTCTATCTCCCTTCCGCAATGGGGGCAGACGAGCGAGGACATGTTTTCCACCACCCCTATCCGTTTGGCCCCCACCTTTCGGGCGAAGGAGATGGCCTTGGAAGCGTCCAGGCGGGCGAGCTCCTGGGGTGTGGTGACGATCAAGGCGCCGTCGGTGCCTCTCAAGATCTGGGCCACCGAAAGGGGCTCATCGCCGGTGCCCGGGGGGAGATCCACCACCAGGAGGTCCAACCTCCCCCACTCCACCTCTTCCAGAAGCTGCCGCAGGGCCTTCATCTTGAGGGGCCCACGCCAGATCAAAGCGGAATCACGTCGGGGCAGGAGGAATCCCATGGACACCACCCGCACGTTATAGGGCGCGACCACGGGCTGGAGCTTCCCTTCCTTCACCCCAGGCCTCACGTGCTCTACCCCGAGGAGCTTCGGGACGTTAGGCCCGTGGAGGTCGGCGTCCAGGAGGCCCACCCTGAGCTTCTCCGCTAGGGCGACGGCCAGGTTGACCGCCACCGTGCTCTTCCCTACCCCTCCCTTTCCCGAAAGGACCAACAACGTCTTGTCGGCAAAGGCCTCGCCTTCCTTCTCCATGTTCATAGGGGAATAGTTTACCACACCGATTGATGTCACGAACGCGGCTTGGCTCTTCGGCCAGGGCAAGGAAGCCCTCTATCGTTCGGTGAACACGGCGCGGGCGCGCCAGAAGTACTCACCGCCGGAAACGAAGGCAAGCAGGACCGCCAGGTACAAAAAGCCCATCTTGAGTTCCGGGCCGTTTGCCCCGAGGCCGAAATGCCTCCCTATCAAGATCACCAACACCAGCGCCACATGTGACATGGTCTTTATCTTCCCCAACGGAGAAGCCGGGATCTCCACCCCCTGTCCCACAGCCAAGATCCGCAATCCCGTGACCAAAAACTCTCGGGCCAGGATTGCGATCACGGGAATCCCCGGTAGCTCTCCCAACTCCACGAACGAAACCAAGGCCGCCATGACCAGGATCTTGTCCGCGATGGGGTCCATGAACTTCCCGAACCGGGTGGTCTGAGCCCGGCTGCGGGCAAGATATCCGTCCACCGCGTCGGTGGCCGCCGCGATGGCGAAGATGGCCAACGCCAGGATCCCGAACAGGGGATGTTCAGAGTAGAGGAAGAAAAGGAAGAGGGGTATCAAGAGTACCCGCGCGAGGGTGAGCCCGTTAGGAACGTTCCAGACCATACTCCCAACTTATCATCGTCTCCCACCGCACTCAAGTCCCGGCGTCCCGACGGCGTGGTGATATGTAGCTATACTTTTTCGGCTATGGCGGAGCTTACGCCGATGATGCAGCAGTACCATAGGGCCAAGGCCCAGTATCCCGACGCCATCCTCTTCTTCCACCTCGGCGATTTCTACGAGACCTTCTTTGAGGACGCGGAGATCGTAGCGCGGGAACTCGAGATCGCCCTTACCCAGCGGGACGGACATCCCATGGCCGGAGTGCCGGTGCGCAAGGCCGACGTTTACATCCAAAGGTTGCTGAAGAAGGGCTATAAGGTGGCCCTGTGTGACCAACTCGAGCGCCCAGGGCCGGGCAAGAAGCTCCTCAAACGCGGGGTGGTGCGGGTCCTTACCCCGGGCACGGTCCTGGAAGGCGAGGGCCTGGAGGTGGAAACGGACGCGTTCCTCCTTGGGTTCTGCCGGGAAGGAGGGCGGGTGGGGCTCGCGTGGTGCGAGGCCGCAAGCGGCGAGTTTTGGGTCACCGAGGTGGACGAAGGGGAGCTCGAGGGGGTCATCTCCCGCCTGGGGATCCGGGAAGTGGTGGTGCCAAAGGGAACGGAAATTCCCCCATACGTTCCCGGGGTGCGCACCGTGCTTTCCCCGGAAGTATTCAATCCCTCACCCCTCGTTGACCTTTTCGGCCCACTTGGGTTGGCTAAGGAGCGTCCGCTGGCGGCGAAGGCCGCCGGGGCCGTGGTGACCTACTTGCGGGAAACCCTCCATGCGGTGGACCACCTCTCCCCCCCGCGGGAATGGGAACTTGGGGACTCCATGGAGCTCGACTCCTTTACCCAACGGGGCCTGGAGCTTACGGAACCGCTGCGTCCCGAATCCAAACTCACCCTGTTCGCGGTCCTCGACCATACCAGGACCCCCATGGGCAAGAGGCTCCTGCGTCGCTGGCTCCTACATCCCCTCCGCGATCGGGGGATCATCGAGGAGCGCTTGGAGGCGGTGGAAGCCCTCATGGGATCGTGGGAACTGGGGGAGCTCGGGGCGGCGCTGCGGGAAAGCTGTGATCTCCCACGGCTCCTGGGG
>JAGGWU010000115.1 GCA_021163465.1 Candidatus Bipolaricaulota bacterium | reverse complement strand
GGAATTCCCCCCATCGATCACGAGATCCCCCCGCTCAAGAAGCGGGAAAAGGCCCTCCAGCACCGCGTCCACCGGGGCCCCAGCCTTCACCATGAGAAGGATCTTCCGCGGCCTCTCTAGAGAATCCACGAACTCTTCAAGGGTATAGGCCGGGACGATCCGCCTTCCTTTGGCGCGCCCCTCGATGAACTCCCTGGTTCGCTCGGCGGTGCGGTTGAACACCGCCACGGTAAAGCCTTTGCTTTCGATGTTCAGGGCCAGGTTCTGGCCCATCACCGCCATCCCGATCACACCTATATCCGCCTTCATCCACCCTCACCCCCCGTCTCCCACGGCGGCCGCTCGGGAAGCGCCGCCTCGAATTTTTCTATGAGCTCCCGCTCATAATCACCCGCATACGTGCCGCTGAAGAAGCGCTCCAGGGCCTCGCGGTTGAAGCGGTCCCAGGATTCCTCTTCCTGTCCAGGGATTATGGGGTAGAAGAGGACCCCGTTGTCCTTTGCCGCTTTCAGATCTCCCGGGGCATCGCCGATCATGAGGACCCTGTCCTTGGGATAGTGCTTGGATGTGGCAGCGATGTGTTGGGATTTCGTGCCCATCTCCTGGCCACAGATGAGGTCCGCGTAGTCGTATATGCCGTGTTCCTTCCACTCCCGCTCGATCGCCTCGATGGGGGTCTGGGAGACCACCACGATGTCGGCCCTCTCCCGGATCCGTTCCAGGGCCTCCCGGGCCCCGGGGAAAGGCGGTATCTCCTTCACGATCTCCTTTATCGCCCAGTTTACCCGCTCGGACCACTCGAGCACGAGCTCGAATTCCTTTCTCGCTTCCTCCGAAGGAGCGTTCTTTATGGCCTCCCTGAGACCGTCGTTGGAGAGGACGGAGTTCGGGTCGTCCACCCAGGCGAAGTAGTGGGGGAGCTGCGGGACTTTGAAGCCACGTCGTTTCACCAGGGGATGGTTCGGCAGAAGCTCCGTGAGGATCCTTTTTATGGTGATGTGGCGGTTGGCCCCGCGGGTTTTTGAGAAGAGATCGGCGAATTCCTTGCATTCCCGGGCCGCCTGGGCCACCGGCTGAAGCCCGAAATAGGCGATCATCCAGGGGGTGAAACATTCCCTCTGCTTTATCCCCATGTTGTCGAAAACGCACCCGTCGGTGTCGATGCACACCAAGTAATCCCTCTTGGGCCGGAAGCCCTCGAGCCTTTCGCGGTAATCCATGCTCCCCTCCTTAGTTCCGTGACGCGTGATGCGTAACGCGTGATGGGTTCTTTGTGCTATTCTCCACACGTCACGCATCACCCGTTACGCGTCACCCCTCCAGGCCGCCGGAACGTAATCGGGAAGCTTTTTCGGCGCGAAGACCATCTTCAGGCGCGCGAACCTGAGCCTCCCCCCTACCACGGGCACCGAAACCCGATCCTCCCCCAAGAGGGGCCGCGCGTAGCGGACGAAGTCGTCGGTGACATCGGTCTTGGTCTCGGAGATCCAGTGCTCGGGGAAGGGCCTGTCTTTGCCGGCTACCTCAATGAGGGGGGTCTTTCCGTATTCGGCGCGGTAGGGTCTATCGGAAGTTCGGCGGATGGTGACCATGTACCCCGATTCCCCGGCGGCGGCAAGCTCCACCGCCTTTACCCCCACCGCATAGGCCTCGTCCAGGTCTACCGGTGAGGCGTAGAGGATGGCGTCCCGCTGCTCGGTGCCGGGGACCTGTCCCCGGGCGAGCCCCCGCGCCGGCAGGCCCACATCGTTCAAGTGGTTTACCAGGTTTTGGGCCACCGTAGCGCGGGAAGACGAAAAAGCAGCGTGGCCGAAGGCATCCCGACGCTCCCCCAGCTCCCCGAGCTTAAGCCCCTCCGAGACCACCACCAGCGCCCGACCGTGGGTTCTCACCGTGTCGGCGATGGAATCGGTGATCTCCTCGAGCGAGAGGCCGCACTCGGCGAGGAGGATCAAGAGGGGGAACTCACGCTCGGGGTCGGCGAGCCGGGCGGCGGCGGGGACGAACCCCACCCGCCTCCCCATGGCCTGGACTACCAACACCGGGTCCGCCGGGGACGAGCCCCGGTTCTCTTCCTCCAGGCACTGGACCGTCCACGCCCAATACCGGGCCACCGAGCCGTACCCTGGGGTGTGATCTACAAGCTCCAGTTCGGGATCCCCGAGGTCGTTGTCGATGGTCTTGGGGACCCCCACCACGGTGAGCTCGTATCCCGCATCGCGGGCGGCCTCGGCTACCTTGAGGCACACAAGCTGGGTGTCGTTTCCTCCGATCCCGAAGAAATAGCCCACGTCGTGAGCCCTGAAGACCTCGATGATCCTTTTGAGGTCGTCCTCGTGTTCGAGCTTGTAGCGGGCGGTGCCGATGGCCCCGGCGGCGGGGGTGGCCCTGAGGAGCGCGATCTCCTCCTCGGGCTGGGCCGAGAGATCCAGGAGCTCTTCCCTCAGGATCCCGAGAACCCCGTGCCAGGCCCCGTAGACGGTCCCGAACACGTGTGGATAAGTGCGGGCCGCCTCCACGATCCCCCGCAGGGAGTTGTTGATGACCGGGGTGGGCCCTCCGCCCATGGCCACAACGACGTTCTTGCCACCCACAACTCCTCCTTTCGCTCCCTAATCCTCTCTTCTCGCTCCGGTTTATGCAAACCTTTGCTTTAAACGCGCGGGCCGGACAAAAGAAAAAGGCCGCGATTTTCGCGGCCTTGGTGGGTGGTGCAGGACTTGAACCTGCGACCTCACGCACGTCAAGCGTGCGCTCTCCCAACTGAGCTAACCACCCTCGAGGCGGCGCCCGGATTCGAACCGGGGAATAAGGGATTTGCAGTCCCTCGCCTTAACCGCTTGGCTACGCCGCCACCAGCGCTATTTTATACCCCCTGCCCCGCCAGGGTCAATCCACGCCTTTCCGTTGTGGATGGAACATACGCGGGATCCTTCGGTGCGGCTTAGAATTCGGTGGTGGAGATCGTCCTCTACGGCTACTTCGGGAAGGGGAACCTCGGGGACGAAGCCCTGCGGGAGGCATGGTCCCGGGCCCTGGCGGAGGTAGGACAAGTGGTTGCTTTCGCCCCGCCGCGCCTTCCCCACGGGGAAACGGTGATCTTCACGGGAGAACCCCTCCAGGACCGTACTTCCCGGCGCTCCCTCCTTTTTTACGCGGCGGCCATAAAGGCCGCCGTCGGAAGGGGCAAAACGGTCTTGGGCGCGGTGGGGGTGGATGTCCGCTCCCTCCTGGGCAGATGGATCCTCCCCCGTATTTTGTGTGATGTCGATTACATATCCGTGCGCGATCCCCTGTCCAGGGAGGGACTCCGTCTCCTCGGAGTGGATGCCCGGGAGGCCAGGGACGTGGCCCTCTCGCTCGATCCGCCCACGGGAACCCACCGCGGCCCGGTGCTCCTCAACCTAACCCCATCGCTCCCCCCGGAGGCCCGGGCGGCTGCGCTGGATTTCGCTCGCGAAGCGGCCAAGCGGTTGGGAAGGCCCCTAAAGGGGCTCGTGATGGCCCGGGGGGAAGACGAACACGCGTTAGCGGGCCTCGAGCTCATCGCCCCCCGCACGGTGGACGAGGCACGGGAGGTCATCGGGGGGGCAACGTTGGCGGTGGGGGCGCGGCTCCACTTCTTGGAATTCGCCCTCATCTGCGGCACGCCCTTCGTGGCCGTCCCGTATGCTCCGAAGGTCAGCGCCTTCCTGGCGCTGGTGGAGCGGGACCTGCCCCATGGGATCCCCCGAATCCCTGGGGCTAGCGTGCGGGATACATTGGAGAAAACCCTTTCGCCCCATTATGGTGCAGCACTGAAAGTGGCCCGGGAGAGGCTCCAAGCCGAGGCCAGGGAAGGGGTAGAGGATGTCATCCGGTTCCTCCGCGCGATGGCATGAGCCGGTGATGGTGCAAGAGGTACTCCGGTTCCTGGACCCGAGGCCGGGGAAGTTGGTCGTGGACGCGACCGTGGGGACCGGGGGCCACGCCGAGGCAATCCTCGAGAGGGGGGCGGAGCTCATCGGGATCGATCGTGATCCCTTAGCGCTCGAGGTAGCCCGGGAAAGGCTTTCCCGTTTCGGAGACCGCTGTCGCCTGATTCAAGGGAATTTCCGAGATCTGTACGAGATCCTAAGGAATCAGGGAATTGAGGAAGCGGACGGAGTCCTCTTCGACCTTGGGATGTCCTCTTTTCAACTGGAGGACCCGAAACGTGGCTTCAGCTTTCTCAAAGAAGGTCCCTTGGACATGCGGATGGATCCCTCACAGGACCTCACCGCATACGAGATCGTCAACCGCTGGCCGGAACAGGATATCGCCCGGATCCTGCGCGAACATGGGGAGGAGCGCTATGCCGGGAGGATCGCCCGGGCCATCGTCAAATCCCGGCCCATAGAGACCACGACCCAACTCGCCCGGATCGTCGCCCACTGCTACCCCCCCGGCTACCACCGCATCCACCCCGCTACCCGGACCTTCCAGGCCCTCCGGATAGCGGTAAACGACGAGCTTAATGCCCTGCGGGAGGGACTATTAGCGGCAATCAAAGTGCTCAGGCCCGGCGGGGTGGTGGTGGCGATATCTTTCCACTCTTTGGAGGACCGGATCGTGAAGCGAACCTTTCGCCAGCGCTGGATCGCCGGGGAAGTGGAGATCCTCACCAAAAAGCCCCTTACTCCCACCGCCGAGGAGGTGGAGAAGAACCCCCGGTCGCGATCGGCCAAGCTCCGCGCCGCACGCAAGCCCCCATTTTGATGAACCCATCCCGATAACCCCCGACCGGCGAAAAAGGTTCCCGTAGCGGGTAGCCGGTGTCTTCGTCCCGCGGGACAGGGGCCATTATGCTCTCTCTGATGTACGAGGGTTTTCACGGAGATGCCGATTGGAAACGGCTTTCCGCTGTCCTCGTGATCCTTTCGATCGTCGGGGGGTTAGCGTTTTTGTACCTTTGGCTGAACGCGAAGGCCATTTTGGTCCAACGGCAAGTCTCGGAAATGGCGCTCGAAGTGAAAAGGCTGGAGACTGAGCTTTTGGGGCTCGAGTACCGGGTAGAGGCGGCCCTTTCCCCCGAAGCGTTGTTGCAACTGGTAAAGGAGCTGAACGAGAAAGCAAAGGAAGCCGGGGAGCCGCTCCTTGTTCCGCTGAAAAAGGAGCAGATCATCCCTATTCCCGGGGATGTGGAGAGAGGCAACGATTAAGCGGGCCACCTTTGTTTTCGTCCTCCTCGGTCTCGGAGCCCTGGCGGTGGTGGCCAGGCTTTTCCAGCTTCAGGTGGTGGAGCACGGATACTGGTCCGAGCTCGCGAAGGAGATCCAAGAAGAGGTGATAGAGCTCCCGGCACGACGGGGAACGATATATGACCGCAACGGCCTCCCCTTGGCCCGCGATGTTCCGGCTTACGATATCGCCCTGGACAACTACCACATGACCAAGCCGGAGGTATTGGTGATGCTCCTTCAGCGCATCCTTGGGCTGCCGGAAAAAGAGGCCGTAAAGGTGGTTTACCGGGAAGGCTACTTTACCTGGGTGAGGCGCCGGGTTCCCCGTGAGGTGGCGGAGGAGCTACGGCGGGCCGCGGATGAGGCCGGGGTGAGGGGGTTGATGTTCTTCGAGACCTGGACCCGAGGATACCCCCAGGGGATTTGTGGCCTGGATATCTTGGGCGTGGTGGGGGT
>JAGGWU010000129.1 GCA_021163465.1 Candidatus Bipolaricaulota bacterium | reverse complement strand
TTCGGGGTAGCGGGCCACGAGGATGAGGTCCGGGAGCTCATCCGCGAGATGGCCCAGCCCTACGTCGATTCTTGCGAAGTGGACCCCCTGGGGAACCTGATCTGCTCCCGGGGCGAGGGTCCCGTGGTGATGCTGGATGCGCACATGGACGAGGTGGGGTTCCTGGTGCGGTGGATCGAAAAGGAGGGGTTCCTCAGGATCTCCCCTCTGGGAGGCTGGGACGAAAGGCTTCTTTTGGGACACAGGGTGGTCATCCGCGCCAGGGACGGCGGGAAGATAAAAGGTATCATCGGGACCACCCCGCCCCACATTCTCACTCAGGAGGAGCGAAAAAAGTCCGTCCCCCTGGAGGACCTCTTCGTGGACGTGGGGGCGAGGAGCCGAGAGGAAGTCGAGGACATGGGAATAAGGATCGGCTCCCCCCTCACCATCCACTACCCCTGTGAGCTCCTCCGCGAGGGCTACGCCACCGGGAAGGCCTTCGACGACCGGGCCGGGTGCCTGGTGGCCCTGGAGGCTTTGCGGCTCACCTCGGAGGAGAAGCTCCCCTATAAGCTCGTGGTGAACTTCGCCGTGGGGGAGGAGCTGGGGCTTCGAGGAGCCAAGGCCGCGGCCTACCGGATCGCCCCCCAGGTGGCCCTGGCCCTGGAGGGGACGGTGGGGGGCGACGTCCCGGGGATCCCCGAGGCCAAGCGGCCCACCCGCTTGGGGAAGGGACCGGCCATTACCGTCGCCGACCGCTCCATCGTGGTGCGGCCGCGGATGGTGGAGTTCCTGGAGGGGGTAGCCCGTGCGGAGGGGATCCCCTTCCAGTACAAGCTCCCCGCTTACGGCGGCACCGACGCGGGGGCCATTCATCTGGAGCGGGGCGGGATCCTTGCGGGGGTGGTGTCCGTCCCGTGCCGCTACATCCACTCCCCGGTCTCGCTCCTTTCGCTCTCTGACCTTGAGGCCACGGTGAAGCTCGTGGTGGGGTTCCTGCGGAGGGTCGAGGAACTCCTGGGCTAAGCGGAAGGAGGGATGATGACGCGGAGGGTCTACATCACCGTCGCCGGCCGTGTCCAAGGGGTCTTCTTCCGTGCCAACACCCAGGAGGTGGCCCAGCGGTTGGGCCTTTCGGGGTACGTGCGTAACCTCCCCGACGGTCGGGTGGAGGTGGTGGCCGAAGGGGAGGAGGAGGCGTTGCGGAAGCTCGTCGATTGGTGTCATGAGGGGCCGCCGCTTGCACGGGTGGAGCGGGTGGAAGTGCGTTGGGAAAACCCCACCGGCGAGTTTTCTGGATTCCACATCCGCTATTGAATACGTTAAAATGTCAGAAAAGCCCGGTGGCAAAGGAGAGGGGGGATGGGCGTTAGGGTATTCCACACCGCCGACTGGCACCTGGGCAAGACCCTTTTCCGTAAACCGCGCCTCCCGGAACAACGCCGGTTCCTGGAGAACCTGGTAGCCGAGGTGCGCCGGTTGGACGTGGACCTCGTGGTGATCGCGGGGGATGTGTTCGATACCTATACCCCTTCCGCCGCCGCCGAGGAGCTTTACTTCGAGACGGTGAGCGAGCTCTCTCAAGATGGGGCCCGGGCGGTTGTGGTGGTGGCGGGGAACCACGATAGCCCCGATCGCCTCCGCGCCCCCCGCTCCCTCATGGTCCCCCGAGGGATCATCGTCTCCGCCTATCCCGGGATGGTGCCCGCCTCCCTCAAGCGGTTCGCAGGATTCTCCGTATTGGACGCGGGGCCGGGGTGGATACACCTCGCCTTTCCCCACAAGGGAGCGGACCTCCTCTTGCACCTGGTTCCCTTCGCTTCCTTCCCCCGCCTCAGGGAAGGAACGGGGATCTCCCTTGAGCCCGGCACCACCTTTCCCGAGGCCTTCCGGGCCTTGAGGGAAGTGGTCCCTGGGCGCAGGAACCGAGTGCTCGTGGGGCACCTCTACGTGCGCCGGGGATTGTTCGCCACCTCCGAGGACCGGGAGGACGTGATGGACGTGCTCGGGGACGCTTACCTCCTCCCGCCCGAAGAGCTTTCGGGATACCGCGCCGCCTTCCTGGGTCACCTACACCTGCCCCACGGGGACGATCTGTGGCGCTACGCCGGGGCCCCGTTGGCGTTCGGCTTCGGCGATCCCCCCGTTCCCCGGGGTGGGTGGCTGTGGGAAGACGGGAACTGGGAGTTCGTGGAAATCGGTGGAGGGATGGAGCTCGTGCGCTTGGAGGTGGACTCCGTGGACGAGGCCCTGGCCCGAGCCCAGGACCACTCAGATTCCTGGGTCTACCTCACCTTCCCCGCAGGCCTGGAGCTGACCCGGGAGGAGATGCGGTCGCTCCAGCGGGCCTATCCGCACCTCGTGGGGGTCGGCTTCGCCGTTCCCGGGGCGGTGGAAGTTCCCACGGAGTTGGGGAAGGGCCCCTCCCTGGAGGATCCCGCGGCTTTGTTCCGCGACTTCTACCGGCGGGCGAGGGGGAGCGATCCTCCGGAGGAATTGGTGGAGGTGTTCTTGGAACACTTCCGGGAGGTGGCTACCGGTGAGGCCGCTTAAGCTCGCGTTTCAAGGGCTTCATTCCTTTCGTGATCCGGTGGAGATCGACTTCGCGCGCCTCACCGAAACCGGGTTCTTCGGGATCTTCGGCCCCACCGGGGCGGGGAAGTCCACCATTCTCGATGCCATCACCTTCGCCCTCTTCGGGAAGGTGGACCGCACCTCCGCCTTGGCGGATTCCCTCACCACCGGGGCCGATGCCCTCTGGGCCCGGTTCGCCTTCCGGTTGGGCGACGACGTCTACGAGGTATATCGCCGCGTGGAACGCCGGGGCGGGGGCCTCGTGAGCGCGGACTTTTGCCTTTCCCGGAACGGGGACCGGCTTCCCCTGGAAGGCGTTGTGCGCCTCAATCGGGCGGTGGAGGAGCTTCTGGGGCTTTCCTTCGAGCAGTTCATCACCGCGGTCTTCCTCCCCCAAGGGAAGTTCGCCCGCTTCCTAAAGCTCAGGCCGGCTGAGCGGCGGACCTTGCTAGCCGAGATCTTCCGGCTCGAGCGCTTCGGCGAACCCTTGTACCAGTCGGTACGTGGAAGAGCCCAGGAGCTGGCGGCCAAAGAAGAGGCCCTTTCCCGGGAGCTCGCCGCCCTGGGGGAGGTGTCCCGGGAGGCCCTGGAGGCCGCCCGGGCGGAGCTCCGGGCGCTGGAGGAGCGGATCCACTCCCTTAGGGAGGAGATCGGGCGCCTGGAGGAGAGGCGCCGGGCGGCCGATGAGTTCCTCAAGCTTTTCGCGGAGAAGGAAAACCTCGCCTCGAGGTTTGCCGGGCTCCTCGGGAGGCCCTGGTCCGAGGACGCCCGCAGCGAGATAGAGGAACGCCTCAGGCTCTGCGAGCGAGCCCGGGAGCTCCTGGGGGCCCAAGAGGAACGGGAACGGGTAGCCCGCGAACTCGAGGAAGCGCGAGAGGAACTCGCCGCGGCCACGGAAGAACTTGGGGAGCTCCGCCGAAAGAAAACCGTGTTCGAGGGCGAGGCACGGAAGAAGCTGGACGCCCTGGGCTCCCGGGAGCGGGCCCTGCGGGAGGTGAAGGGGAGGTTCGCGGGTCTTGACGCAGGGAGGGTGGGGGAATTGGAAGAGAGGGTGAGGAAGCTGGCCGCGGAGCTCGAGGGGATGCCGCGCGGCGAGCCCCCGCCCTTCCCCGCGGAGATCCTTCCGGAAGTAGAGGGAATCTTGCGGGAAGCCACGGCCCTCGTTCCGCGCCTGGAGGAATTCTCGAAGCAAGTGGCCGAGCTCGAGCGGGAGATCGCTGCGGCACGCGAAGGGCTGTCCCAGCTGGGGCGGGAGCTGGAGGAGAGGGAGCGAGAGCACCGCGAGCTCGAGCGGGCGGTCTCAAAGCGGGAGGAAGAGTTCGAGCGCCTGCGCCGGGAACTCGCGGCGGCGGAGCTCGCCCGGGATCTTTCCGAGGGGATGCCTTGTCCCGTTTGTGGCTCCACCCATCACCCCGCCCCCGCGGCCTTCCCAGAGGAGGTGGACCTAAGGGCTCTCGAGACGGAGCTCGGGGAGCTCCGGAAAAAACTCCGGGAGGCCCGGGAATTTATCTCCGCGAAACGCTCCGAACGGACCCTGGCGGAGCGGACGCTGGCGGAAAGGGAGAGGAAACTCGCCGAACTCAGGGAACAACGGGCTTCCTCGGAGGAAGGGCTCTCCGGGCTGCGGGCTCGACTCCCCGAGGGAATCCGGTTCATCCCGTGGGAGGAACTCGGCGAGAGGATCCGCGTGTGGCGGGCGTATCTCGAGCGGGAGCGGGTGGCCCGGGAGCGGGAAGAGCTCCGGACGGAGCTCGGACGGTTGGAGAGGATCTGGCGGGAGATCGTGGAGGGCCTTGGCGAGATCTACCGCCCCCTCACCCAGGAGGCGCTTAAGGAGTGGGAGGCGAAGGTGGAGGGGGAGCTCCGCCGGATCGAGGAGGAAAGGGGGCGCGTGGAGCGGAACCTGGAGGGATTCCGCGAGCGGGAGCGGGCCCTTGAGAGGAGGGTCTCGGAAGTAAGCGGGCGCGTGGGGGAGCTCGAGCGGGACCTGGGGGCCGCGGAGCGGAAGCTGGAACTCCTTTCCCGCGAGATCGGGATCCCCCCCGAGGGGGCGGCGGCCTTGGCCCTCACCACGTCCCAACGGGAGCTCCTGGAGGAGGCGCTGGAACTTTCCCGGGAGATAGCGGCGAAGTCGGAGGCCATGGCGTCTCTGGGGATCGCCGACGCCGGGGAGGCGGAAGAGATCAGGGAGACGTATGCCCGCAAACAAGAGGAGCTCGGGGAGATCCAACGCCGTCTGGGGGAGGTGCAGGAGCGGATCCGGTCACTGGAAGAAAGGCTCACCAGGAAGGAAAAACTGGAGCGCGAGCGCGCCAAAATCCGGGAAGAACTCAGGTTACAACGAGAGCTAGAGGGTCTCCTGCGGGGAAAGGCGTTCTTGGAGTATCTGGTGGGGAGTCAATTCGAGCGGATCCTCGCCCGGGCTTCACACTACACCGCCCAGCTGAGCCAGGGCCGTTACGTCCTCTCGGGCGAGGGCACCGACCTAGCGGTGATCGACTACCGCAACGGGGGCGTGGCCCGTGCTCCACACACCCTCTCGGGGGGCGAGACCTTCCTGGTGTCCCTGTCACTGGCGCTTGCGCTCTCGGAGGCGATCCAGCTTGGGCGCCGCGGTGGGGCTCCTCCCATCGAGTTCTTCTTCATCGATGAGGGCTTCGGGAGCCTGGACGAGGAATCGGTGCGGATGGTGCTGGAGCTTCTTTACCGCTTGGTGGAGGAGGGGCTCAGGGTGGGGATCATAACACACGTGGAGGCTTTGCGCCGGGGTGTTCCCTATAAGCTTTTGGTGCATCCGCCGAACGAGGAACGCGGAAGCAGGGTAGAGCTAGTTATCGGCGAGTGAAACCCACACGATCTTGATATCTCTCCCAAAAAGTGCGGTGAATTTCCAGATCATTGGGTAATGTCACCGTTTGTCGCGGGGTTTAAGAGCGAGGAGGCCGGCGGTGATCGTGCGCAAGAGGGAGGCGTTAGCCGACGAGGCGGGGAACAAAGGCCCAAGTGGTGCCGGCGAAAGCGAAACAACCGCCAGAGCTCCAGTGGAGTACAGGGATAGAGGCTGAACACATACGTTGGGTGATTAGAACGCTGTTTTTTTACCGATTTTCGTATGCTTCGGCAGTGGCCAGTGAGGCCTCGTCGTCTATATCGAGGACCACCCCGGGATCGTCCACCGGAATGAGATCGCAGTCCCCGGAGATGAGCCCCCGGGCACCGATGTCCCCCCGAAGCGCAAGGAGCCGCGGCCGAAGCCCCGCGGGAAGATAAACCGGGAATCCCCGCTGTCCCCGATAAACCGGAGCCACCGGACGCTCCCCGGCCCGGAAAAGCACCTCCAGCGCCGCCTCCCGGGGCACCAGGGGCATGTCCCCCAAAAAAACCAACATCCCCCCGTCCACGTGCCCCGCCGCCAGGCGCAGGGAGCTCCCCATGCCCTCCTCCCAGTCAGGGTTCACGAGTACCTTCCAGAGGTATCCGTGATGGGTGATGGGTGATGGGTGATGGGTGGAGGGAGGAGAGGAATTGAGTCCGAAGATTTCCCTCAGGATAGAGCTGGCGTGGGCGCCGAGGACGAGGAGGCGCCGCCTAACCGGGAGGCTTTCCACCAGGTCCAAGGTCCACGCGAGGAGGGGCTTTCCCCGGAAGGAAAGGAGGAGCTTCGGCGCCCCCATGCGCTTCCCCGCCCCGGCCGCCAATACAACCGCCGTGATAGGTGATCGGTGATGGGTGATGGGGGAAATTCGGTTTCCACTCATCACCGATCACCCATCACTCATCACTCACCCCGCATGTATTTCGCGGCCAAAAGGACGGCCTCCACGATCTGCTGGTACCCGGTGCAGCGGCACAGGTTCCCCGAGAGCCACGCCCGCACTTCATCCGGGCTCGGATCCGGCTTTTCCTTAAGGAGAGCATATGTGGCCATGATGAACCCCGGGGTGCAGAAGCCACACTGCACCCCGGCGGCCTCCACGAAGGCCCGCTGGATGGGGTGGAGCTCCCCGTTCTCCCTCAGGCCCTCGATGGTGAGGACCTCCTTCCCCTCCACCTGGATGGCCGCGGTAAGACAGGAAAGCCGGGGTTTCCCTTCCACCAACACCGTGCAGGCGCCACACTCCCCCTCGCCGCAACCCTCCTTCACCCCGATGAGGCCCAGGTCCTCCCGCAGAAGATCCAGGAGCCTGCGCCCGGGGTGGGTCTCCACCTCGATCGGCCTTCCGTTCAAGACGAACCGGAGTTTCATAGTGCCTCGGCCGAGAGTATACGCTCCACCGCCCCGATCTCCGGCGGGACCCGCAGGGGCTCCCCCGCCGCCCGGAGCGCCCCCTCGGGGTCC
>JAGGWU010000147.1 GCA_021163465.1 Candidatus Bipolaricaulota bacterium | reverse complement strand
GGTTAAGGAGGAGGAATGAAGGGATGGAGACAAACGGCGGGTTGGCTTCTCCTTGTGTTTTCCCTGGTCTCCTTCGCCTTCTCCCCTCCGGAGCCCCGGGCCGGCGAGGAGGTCGCCTTCGACGCCTCGGGCTCGAAGGACCCGGACGGAAAGATCGTGAGGTACCTTTGGGATTTCGACGGAGACGGGGAAACGGACGCCGAGGGAGTTAAGGCGAGCTACGCCTTCCCGAAGGCCGGCACCTATGTCGTCACGCTCACCGTTGTCGACGACAACGGCGCGGCCGCCACCCACAAGGAGGAAGTACATGTGGCCCGGCCGCCTTCTGGGTTCAGGGACGTCTGGGCGCTGGTCGTGGGGATCTCGGACTACCGGGACGAGGGGATCCGGGACCTGAAGTACTCCGAGGAGGACGCGAGGGCGTTCCACGGGTTCCTCGTCTCCCCCGAAGGGGGCGGCTTCCCCGTGGATCACGTGCGCCTCCTTTTGGGGAAGGAGGCCTCCCTGAAAGAGATCCGCAAGGGGCTTTCTTGGCTCAGGGATAGCTCGACCAAGGAGGACCTCGTGGTCTTCTTCTTCGCCGGCCACGGGACCTTCGATGTGGATAGGGATGGGGACGAGGAGGACTGGATAGACGAGTACCTCGTCCCCTATGACGCCGAGGTCGATGCAATCGCGGCCACGTGTCTGTGTGATGACGAGGTGGGGTACTGGCTCGGGCAGGTGAAGGCCAAGGGAATCGTGGCGATCCTTGACTTGTGCTTTTCGGGAAGCTGGTTGAGGAAGATGAGGTGCTTCATGAAGGAAGGGAGGAGGGCGGGCTTCTGGATCAGGACGGCCTTCACCGAGCTAGTTGATGAGGGAAGGGCCCTTGCTCAGTTGCAAAGATCGAGGGCAGCCGTGGACAATTTAGCGGTGGAGATCATAGACCAACCCCTTGACCGCCGCCTCCCTTCGCTGCAGAAAGCGCTTCCTCGACCGAATCGTGTCCCCGAACTTTCGCTTGATCACCGACTGCACCGTCTCGCTCTTCCACCGCTGCCCATAGATCCCGTCCAACCGAGCCTGATCCACAAGCTCCGCCCGTGCCCGCCGCTTTGGGGCCAGCAGGTTCCCTCCCCGCCGGATGGGAGGGACCAGGTCCCCCTCTTCTACCGCTGCACCATCGAAGCCGCTGTCGGCCAGAAGCAGCCAGGCCCGCTTCCCTCCCTCCCTGTGCCCATAGCGCCGGATCTCCCGCTTGAGCCCATAAAGGTAAGGCGCATCGCTCCCCGGCCCCTTCCCCGTCCGCCAGGCCAGGATCAGCTGGGTTTTGGTCCCCACCGCGTAGACCCCTTTGAACTCCCGATAGGACTATCCGGCCCGGCTCCGGTGGCAGGCGCTCGCCTGGGTGAGGCGAAACCCGGTGGAATCGATCGCAATCCCCTCCTCCTTCCCCTCCACCCCCAGCTTCGCCAACAGGACCCGCCTCATCCTTTCCCAGTCCTCCATCCGCAGCCTGCGGTAGGCCCGATAGAGGGTGGTGTGGTCGGGAACCCGCTTGAGCTCCAGGACCTCAAGGACCCGGTCGGTGGCCAGGAGCCATTCCTCCAGATCGCGGTAGCTTATGTTGAGGTAGAAGCCGAGCAGCACACAGGCGGCCAATTGGGGCAAGGTGTAGATGTGCGGGCTTTTGGGATGGGAGTAGCGGGGCAAGGCCTCTTGAGCGATAGCGTAGGCGATGCGGGCCACCCGGACGTAGCGGCTCTCCCGCCGCCGTTTCTGGTTCCGCTTATGCTCTTTAGCCTCAGCCATACTGGATCTTTACCTCACGAAGCTTATGTTTGCAACTGTGCATTCCCTTCCTCATCCAGGCTCGAGGGGAAAAGGATCTGGTTTGAGAGGTTACGCAGCGCGGCAGCGGCCAGGGGAGGTATGCCTCGGGGAGGCGGGAACGCGGGTCCTGGATCCCGTCGGGAACTCGGCGCGTCACGGGTATTTTATGCTGCCGGCATTAGGCCTCGATCGGTGAACGATAGCAACTGGAACGGACTTTCTCCCACGGCGCCGCCTCGGACGCGTAACGCCGGGGATTTAGGCCAAGAGGCAAGCCCGCATCAGCTTGGGCGGAAGCGACCCACAGGAGAGGATCGCATCGTGAAGCTCTCGCAGGCTCGCCCCGGGCTTTTTCGCCTTGAACTCATCGATCAACTCCAGGATCTCGAGCTTTCCCACGAGATAGCTCATCGGCCGGGTGGGGGAAGAGGTGTAGCGGCGTACCTCCGCCAGGGCGTTGGCCCGCGCAAGCCCCGCTTCCTTCACCAGAAACTCCACCCCCTCCTCCACCGACATTCCCCGGCAGTGAAGGGAGACGTCCAGGATGATCCGGGCCGCCCGCCAAAGCTGGCCTGCCAGCCGCCCCAACTGTTGTATGGGCTCCTCGATGAACCCCAACCGCTCCATCAGCTCCTCGCAATAGAACGCCCAGCCCTCGACGAAGAGGGACGAGAGGAACCCGGCGAGCTTCCGCGGGAGTTTACCCACACGATTCGCGTAGCAGAGCTGGAGGTGATGGCCGGGATAGGCCTCGTGGACGGCGGTCACCGGGATCTCGACCCAATTGTGCCCCCGGAGCCTCTCCCGCTTCACCTCCTCGGGGGCGTCCGGCGGGATGGGGGTGACGAGGAAGATCCCCTCTTGGACCGCCTCCAGGGGGCCAGGGGGCATGTAGGCGGCGTAGGGGATCACCGGCGCCAAAAAGGGCGGCGTGGGCTCGAGCCTGAGCCGCTCCCCTTCAGGGATGGACACGATTCCTCGCTCGATCACGAACCGCTTGGCCCGTTCCATCTCCCGCCGGTAGGCGTCCAGGAGCTCCTCGGCCGTGGGGTGGTCCTCTTTCGCTTCTTCCAGGATCTCCCGAGCCGACTTATCCGGGTTTACACCGGCGGCCACCCGCTCCATCTCCTCTTGGGTCTCGCGGAAGAGCTCCCAACCGAGCTCATAGAGCTCGTCCGCAGTGTAATCCAACATATGGTTTTCTCGGAGCATCTCCTCGAAGAGCTCCTTTCCCACGGCGAAATCTCCGGAGGCCTTGGGGAGAACCTCGTTTTTCAAAAAGGACACGTACTCCTCCATGGCCGCGGCCGCCTCCTTGCTCGCTGAAAGGAGCTCCCTCTTGATCTTCGGGGCGTGTTCCGCGAGCGCTGGGATGAGCGTGGTGAAGAGGGCGATCCCCTGGGAGGCGGACTCGATGGCCACTTCACACCAGACCCGAGGCACCTCCTCAGGGATGATGTTCCCTTTTCCCTCTTCCAGCACCCGCGGTACCTCCCGCAGCCGCCCCAAAACGCTCCGCAGTCGCTCCGGAAGCGGGGCGAAATCCCGCACGACAAGCGCAAAGATCCCTTCCAAACACTCGCCGGAGTAATACCCGGGATCGCGTTCGTACCCCCGAATCCTCTCGAAATCCCGCAGGAAGGATTTAACGATCCCGAGCATCACTTCCCGGTCTATCCGCCCTTCCGGGGAGAGGTCCTCGGGAAGGAGTTCTCGAAGCTCCCGCAACGCCTCCTCGAGGAGGCCCTTCTGGCGCGCGATGTCCTCCCGCGTGTGGCGCCCCAGGCGATCGTCGTAACGGTGGTCGCCGAGTTGGGTGGCAGCAGTGGGTGCCTCCGCGAGCATCCGCTCGATGAAGGCCTCCGCCCTCCGGTAGAACTCCTCGTCACGCTTCGCCATCTTTCCTCCCTTCCCGGTCTAAAAAGCTCGCCACCGCGGCGGCGAATTCCTCGAAATCTCGAAGCTCCGTTTGGATGAACCGGTGTAAAGCCGCGTAGTCCACCTCGAGGTACCCATGCACGAGGATGTTCCGTAACCCGATCATCTCCTTGAGCTTCCGGGAAAGCCCCGCCGGGATTATCCCCCCGTTGGCGAGCGCCTCCGGGATGTCGCTATAACGCTCCACCCGGCCCAGGTTTAGGCCCAATACCAGATGCGATCCGATATCGATCACACACTGGATGGCCGTCTGAAGCAAATGTGCCGCGTAAAGGCGAGTCTTAAGATCGTCCAAGAACTCGGCGAGTCCGATCCCCTTGAGTTCCTTTAAGAGTGCGAGGTTTTCCTCCAGTTTCCGGAGGCGACGCTCGATCGTCTCACGATCTATCCCCAAATCTTCCCTCCTTTATGCGTTCCCGCATGTAGCGGCTCTCGAGCTCGTAAAGGGGCTTCGTATCCAAGTATTCCTGGATTGCCCGGGCCTCGAATCGTGTCCGCCGGATATCGTCCCGGACGAAGACGAGCTTCCCCCGGGTTATCACCCGATGTGCAAGGAGCGGCGAAGCCCGGTTGAGGATCACGAGGTCGATTTCATCAGTTTTCAAGAGATCCGAGAGCTCGGCGATCATTTCCAGACGCCGCTCCAGGTATCGATCCTCGGGGACATCCTCGGGCAGGAGGACGGCGATATCCACATCGCTCAAAGGGGTTCGCTTGCCGGAGGCGGTGGAGCCGAAGAGATAAAGGGCCTCGATACCCTTTTCCCGAGCGTAGCGACAAAGCTTTCGCTCAAGATCCCCAAGGTCCACGGTCGCTCGAGTATGGCCACACTCCGCACCCGCCACCACAGGGCGGGACTCCTCGAGGCTCATGATGGCCGGCACGGTGAAGGCGGCGAGCCCCAGGATGATCATCCCGCCCCCGCCCACCAGGTACCAAAACCGCACCCCGAAGGTATCCGCCAGGGGACCGGCCAAAAGGAGCGAAAGGGGCGCCATCCCCTGGGCCATGCTCGACATGAGTGAAAAAACCCGTCCCTGCATCCCCGGCTCCACGGCGGTCTGAACCAGGGCCGTGAACGGGGAGTTGGCCATGGGGTTCATCAGCCCGGCGAGGAAGAACAGGGCCAACGCCGCGCAGAACCAACCCGGGGGCAGGAACCCGACGGAGAAGAACCCGAGCCCCATGCCCACCACCCCGAGGAGAATGGTGTGGATCTTCTTCCTGAACCCTCCCCAGGCGGCGAGCAGGAGCCCGCCCAGCATCGCCCCGGCCCCCCAGGCGGACTCAACCCAGCCGAGTTCGATGGCACCTTTGCCGAAATAATCCTTAACGAGAAGCGGCATCAGTGTGGCCATGGGCTGGGCGATCCCGTTCAAGAGCGCCGCCAGACACAGGAGCAGGAAGAGGCCCCGCCAACCCCACACGTACCGGAAGCCCTGCGCGAGGTCGGCAAGATACGTGGGCCGTGATGCGGGGGCCCGCTCGGGCTCTGGAATAGCGATGAGGAGCAGGGGAAGGACCGCGAAGATGAAGGTGAAGATATCGATCCCCATCACCCCGTACATGGGGAGGGCCGAGACGGCGATGGCCCCCAGGGGCGGGGACACGATGGCGAGGAGGGCGCGCATGGTCTGGTTGAGACCGGCGATGCGGGTGAGGTGTTCCTTGGGCACCAGGAGCGAGGTGGCAGCGGCCATGGCCGGCCAGTGCAGCGCCCCCGCGGCCGAGCGCAGGGCCATCACGAGGTAGATGTGCCAGATCCGGACCGCCCCCGCCCAGAAGAGAAACGCAAGGAGCCCCGCCAAGGCCGCGATCCCACAGTCCACCCACACCATGAGCCACCGCCGGGGGAGGCGGTCCACCAGCGTCCCGGTGAAAGGGCCGAGGAGGACCTGCGGGAGCATGGCCACAAGCGACGCGGTGGCGAGCACCGTGGCCGAACCCGTCTCTTGTGTCAGCCACCACACGAGGCCGAACTGGGCGATCCAGCTCCCCAAAAGCGAGCCTTGCTGCCCCGCCCAGATGGTGAAGAACCTTGTCTTCCAGCTTTTCATTCCACGGATTCAATCCACGCGATCAGGTCAAACTTCCCATCGAGGGCGTTGTACAGGCGTTTGTCGGCGGTCACTAGCGGCACCCCTTCTTGCTCGGCCAGCGCAAGGTAAGCGGCGTCGTAGGCAGTCCGACCGTACTCATGGGCGAGCTTTAAGATCCGTGAGAGAGGCACATCCCGATAAAGTATCCCGAAGTCCTCAAATTGTTGGATCGCTTCGAGTGAAAAGCTCCGCTTTACCCTTCCCCTCTCTGCTGCCTTCCACAGGGCGTTTGCCACCTCGAACCGCAGCAAGTCAACGGAGACTAGATCTAACTTCCTGGCATCGAACTGCTCGATAAGCAGAAGTGCTGCCTCACGAAAGGGCTCATCCGGCAACAGTGAGGCCACAATCACCGAGGCATCTACCACGTACCTATCCATGACGCTCCTCCAGTTCCCTGCGGGATGGGTAGTAGACGTCCTCCAGCGTCAGCCCCCGGAAGTGTTGCGAAAGCTCCTTCCACCTGCGGACCGCTTCATGCCTAAGCTGGGCCCGCACAGCCCGTTCGATGAACTCGCTGCGCTTGCGGGGACCCACAAGCTCATCTATCTGGCGCACGAGGTCCTCGGGCAAATTAACCTGTATCCTGGCTTTCATCCTTTCACCTCCGGCTAAATTATACAGCCAAATAAGCCGCAAAACTTGAGCGTTAAAGGTCGCGGTACATGCCTTCCATCACATAGAGCCGCTCAAAGCCGAGCCGCTCGCAGGCAGAAAGAAGAGCGGTGTTTCGCTCGTCGGCCCTGGTGAGGAGCCGGGGGCAGCCGATCTCCCGCGCCCGACGGAGGGCCCGGGAAAGGAGCGCCTCCTCCAGTCCCTGTCCCCGATGCTCCGGCAGGATGGCGAGGGAGGCGTTGGCCGCGCCTTTCTCCCGGAACGGGGCCGCGAACGTGTAGATTCCGACCCACCGGCCGCTGTGCACCACGGCGTACCGCTCCCGTATCCCGGGCTGCAGCCGTGCCAGGGGGCGTATGTACCACGGCGTGGGCTCCGGTTCGCCGTAGACCTCCGCCGATTCCGGCTCCCGGGCAGCATGGACGAGCCTTAGGGCCTGCCGATCGAAGAGGTCTATCTTGGAGAGCGTATAACCCGCGGGAAAGAGGACCTCTTCTCCCTCCGGAGGTTCCCGCACGAAGTGGACGACCCGCTCGAAGGTCCGGAAGCCGGCCGACTCATACAGACCCCTGGCCGGGAGGTTGTCCTCGAGGACATGGAGGATCGCCCGCTTTCCCCCGAACGTTCGGGCGACCTCCAGGGCGTGCTCCAAGATCGCCCTGCCGTAGCCCTTTCGGCGGTGTTCCGGGGCCACCATCACCGTGCCGATGTACCACGACCCCCGCTCACGGTTGAGGGAGACGGTGCCCACGATCTCCCCTCCCACTTCGCCCACGTAGAAGAGGGCGAACGGCCGGCGGAAAAGGTGCTGAACCACCTTCAGGGGCCCGTAAAGGCGGACGCTCTTCCGTACCGCGGCCTCATCGAAGCCTGAGATCTCCAGCTCCCGGGGAAAGGAAGCCCGGAGGAGCTCTATCACCTGACCGGTATCCCGGCGCGCGAACTCCCGTATCCTCAAGTCACTCGCAGCCACTTCCCATCACCGGACGTCGTCACCTACCACTCCTCGAAGAACTTCTTTATTTCCTCGGCGATGCGCTTGCCGATATCGGAGAAATCGACCTTCACCTCGCGGCGCGGCCCCGCGGCGAAGCCCATCCAAAAGGTAAGGATCGCGATCAAAAGGAGAAGTCCCGCGGCCTGCCAGTAGTTGAGCGGCTTGAGAAGCTCGAAATGGCTCACGAAAAGGGAGTTGAAGATCATCTGAAAGACCCAAGCGAAGAGGAAAAACAGCCCGAGTTCGAATCCGAAAAGCGGTTCGGTGATGAACCCCCAGAGCGTGCGGGTGAGTCCCCTGCCGCTCCACGCGAAGGCGATGATGGCCAAGAACAAAAGGGACGCCGCCTGCCAATAATTGAGCGGCTTCAATAGTCCGAAGTGCCTCACCACGATGGAATTGAATAGCACCTGTAGTACCCACGAGAAGAGGAAGAACGTCGCCGCCCCTCCCGGGGTGAACGGTCCCCTGAAGAGCCTCATTTTCCCTCACCTCCCTCGACCTTGACGCGGATGTCCCCGCTTTCGGTCCTCGCCTCTATGGCCGCCGGGGCATCCGGGGAGCCCTTGAGATCCGACCTCACTTCTCCAAACCTGGATTCCAGCTCCAGGCGGGCTTCGGTGCCCGAGGGCAAGAGGACCTTGATGTCCCCGGAGCCCGAGCGGAGACGCCAGACCCTCCCGGATTCGAGCCCGGATCGGATCTCGATATCCCCGCTTCCGGACTTGGCCTCTATATCGCCCTTTACCCCCTCCAGGCGGATGTCCCCGGAGCCCGTGGTCACATCCAGATCCCCGGAGAGATCCGCGATCTCGACGTCCCCACTTCCGGTCCTCGCCTCCAGGTCTCCCCCCACCCGGCGGGCCTCCAGGTTCCCCGAGCCGGTGCCCACCACGAGATCCCCATCCACGTCCTCCGCTTCCACATCCCCGGAGCCGGTCTTCGCCTCTACTTCCGCAGCGATGTCCCGGAGCTCCACGTCGCCCGAGCCGGCGGATATCCGTACCGGCCCGGCGATTCCCCACACCTCCACATCGCCCGAGCCGATCTCTACGCGGGCTTCGGTCCTCTCCGGGACCTCGATCTCGTAGTCGATCTCGATCCCCTCGAACACCTCGCCCAGGAAGCTCGGTCCGACCTCGGCGGTGTAACGGACGAGATCGCCCACCCTGATCTCGCGGCCGCGTAGCTCCACGGGCGGGTGCCGCTCTATTAGTTCCGCCAGGCGCTCGGCCCGGGAGCGAGGCACAGCGCGCACGTAGTAAGTCCCCTGTACGACCACCTTTCCCCGAGGACCGCGCCGCACCCCTACATCGCCCGAACCCGCGGTCACCACGAGCTCCACCGGTTCCTCGACTGAGAACTCCCTCACGAACTCGCCCTTCACTCCCGCCATGGGTCCTCCACCTCCCCGGGCTCGTCCAGGGCGTAGAACCAGCGCTTCCAGGAGCGCCGCCGGTTGTAGCTCCATAGGGCGCGGCGGAGGGGCCAGGTGAGGACGGCGAAGACCATCGAGACGGCAGCCACAGCGAAAGCCAGTGGAACCACCGCGAGGGTGATCGCAAGGACGACGGCCACTACGGGGATCGCGATGGATAGGGCCAGGACCACGGCGAAGATCCCGGCCGCGGTGCCGGCTGCCCCATAAACGCTACCCCACACCGCTTCCATAACCGACCGGATCACCACGTTGGGGATCCAAAAGAGGAACCAAAAAGGAAACAGGGCCAACTTAAGGAAGCGCCTGGCCCTGCGGGACCGCTTTTCCCTGCCGGGTTCTTGCATCAGCCCTTCACCTCCTCGCCCACTTGGGCGTCGGGATGGACGTCCAGGGATTCCTCGTACTCGACGCGCTCGATGCGGCATCCGGGACCGATGGTGACTTTCTTTCCCCGCACCAATTTGGCCTCGGTGCCCTCGAGATACACCTCGTCCCCCTCGATTGCCGAAGCTTGGAGCTTCCCGGGGCGGCGGAAGAAGGGGAGCCCAAGCTCCTCCAGGATGCCGCCCTTATGACGCCGGATCTCGATCGCCTCACCTCCTATTTCCCGCACAAAGCTCGAATCTTCCAGCTTCATTTCCACTCTGTCTGCCGAAAGCAGCCCGTTCACCGTCACCTTTCCCGCCAAGGCCACGATCTCCGCTTCGAGATCCCCCTCGACCTTCAGACCGCCGCTCGTTTTGAAGTAGTGAGCCTTGACGCTTCCCTCCACCTTCAGGGCCCCGGCCACCTTGACCTCCTTCGCGGAGAGGCCGGCTTCCACCTTACAGACGCCGGCCACTTGGAGGACCTCCGCCTCCACCGGCCCCTCGAACCGCCCGTTACCCGAGACCACGATCTCCCGCACCTTGGCCGCGCCCTCGACCTTGCCCGCCCCGGAGATCCGGAGTTCCTCGGCCACGAGATCCCCCTCCACCCGGCCCGAGCCGGAGATCTTCACGGTGTGGTACGCGCCCCCCGCCACCCTGCCGGATCCGGCGATGGAGACGCTCCCCCGGCGCGGGACGTCTCCCCTTCCCTCATCGCAGCATCCCATGCTTCACCTCCCGAGTTCCCGCTTCACCCGTTCCACCAAGCGCTCCAGATCCAACCGGACGAGCACCTTCGACCCCGGGTCCAGCCTCACCGGGTCCTTGCCCAAGACGGCAAAGGATATCCGCAGGGAAATCCCTTCCCGTTCGAAGCTCTTTTCCGCCAGGACGAGAAAGATCCCGGTGGGGGAACGGACGACGTCCTCCGCCTCCCGCAGGAGCTCCACCAGGAGCCGGGCTTGATGTAACTTTGTTTTGTTACGCATGGCCTCGGCTCCGGCGGCCACCGCCACCAGCTCGGCAAAGGTGTAGCCCCCTTCCTTCCAGAGAAATTCCCGCCCCGCACTCCCGATGGAGGGGATGGAAGCGGGATCGTCGTGGACCACCTCCTCCGGCGCGGCCTCGGGGGAGAGGATGCGCACAAGCTCCTCCAGGGAGTGCTCCTCCTTCAGTTTCAGGATCTCCTCGATGCGCCGCAGGATCTTCTCCCGGGGGAAGAAGGTCTCCTGGCCCGTGAAGGTGGAGCGGCGGATGAACCAGGCCTCGGGGATGAGGCCCATCCGCTTCCACCGGTAAAGCTGCCCATAGGATATCCCCGTCAAGCGCAGCACTTCCTTTTTGGAAATAAGGTCCTCGTTCATGTCTTGAGGGCCCATCTCACGATACCCTCGATTTCGGCCGGGGAAAGCCCCTCACGACGTGCCCGCTGTACCAGCCGCATGAGCTTGCGTTTGATCCTCATCGGGCCCGGTGAGGAAGTGGGATGGCGGTGGGCACGCTCCCACACCAGCTCCCTGGCTCGCTGGATCTCCAATCCGGCCCACCAGACCTCGTTTCCCCACACGTCTTCCTCCTTCGCCGGGAGTATAACACTGTGATGTTACGCTGTCAAGGGATCGGGGCATCGGACACCGATTCCTAATTTTGGGACATGAATCAGCGGCGCAGGGCCCGCTCGAAGGGGCTCGGGAAGTAGTCCCTCAGGATAGATCCCCCGATGAACTCCCGCAGGATCGAGATCTGCGGCACCTCCCGACCAAAATAGGGCACCACCCACCGCAGAAGCCCGAGTAACCGTTCGGCCTCGATCCGATGCTTCGGATCCCGGACCTCCAAAAGCAGGCGTTCCGCCCGCGGCCGCAACACCGCCCATTCATACGCCAGGGCCGAGTTGAACATGACATCAGCCCTTCCCTGATACGGGAAGATGAACCTCTTTTCTCCGCGGCGGACGTTTCCCCACAGCCGCAATGTATCTTCGGCGCTGTACCCCCTGAAGGCCGCGTCCCGCACTATCCTGCGGATAAGCCGGGTATCGGTGGTAGGGATGCGATTGAGCTCGTCCAGGTTCAATTGGGTCAGCGCAGAGACGTAAATCTTGAAGGCGTTTTCCCCCGGCTCCCCCGGCAACACCACCGGGTTCAGGCAGTGGATCCCCTCCACCAACAGGATCCCGTCCCGGCCCAGACTTAGTTTCGGTCCGCGCTCCCTCTTCCCGGTAACGAAGTTAAACCGGGGAAGCCGCACTTCCCCTCCCTCAAGGAGCGCCTCCACATGCCGCCGGAAAAGTTCCAGGTCCACCGCTTTGACATCGTCGAAGTCGTCGATGCCCCGCCGCTCCATTTCCTCACGGGGAAAGAAATAGTCATCGAGCGATATGGGATACGGCCGCAGTCCCCGGGAGATAAGCTGGACACAGAGGCGCTTGGTGAAGGTGGTCTTCCCGGATGCCGAGGGACCGGCGATGAGCACGATCCGACGTCGTTCCGGAGGGAGTTCGGCGATCTCCTCTGCGATGCGAACGATCCTCTCTTGATGCAAGGCCTCGGAGACGAGGATGATCTCGCGGATGCGACCGTTGCCAATGGCCTTGTTGATGGATCGCACATCCTGTAGCCCCAAAAGCTCAAGCCATCGGCCGTACTCTTCGAACACCTGCCACAGCGTGGTGTAATCCTCCACAGGAGAAAGCTCGGTGGGACGCTCCCGGCGGGGGAACCGGAGGATAAACCCGCGGTGATACGGGCTCAGGGCGAAGAACCGGAGATACCCCGCCGAAGGGGCCATGGGCCCGAAGAAGTAATCCTGCACCTTGCCCAAACGGTACAAGGGGATCCGGGCTTCGTGTGAGCTGGAAAGGAGAAGCTCCGCCTTGGCCTCCTTTCCCTGCGCCGCAAGCGCACGGGCTGCGTCCGCTGCGGGAAGCATCCTCTTCTCGATGGGAGCATCGGCCTCGACGAACTCCCGCATCTTGGATTCAATGAGCGAAAGTTCCTCCAGCCCAAAGGGTTCCCGGTCGAGGACCCAGCAGTAATACCCCCCAAAGGGCACGGAATGGTCCACCACAATCCGGGTCCCCGGGAAGAGTTCCTCCACCGCGGCGGCCAAAAGGAGGACCAGGGAGCGGGTGTAGATCCTGATCCCTTCAGAGTCGGTGATGAACACCGGCCTGATCTCGAGGTCCCGCTCCACAGGGGTGGAAAGTTCCAGTAGCTTCCCTTCCGTTATTCCAGCGATGAAGGGGATAGGGGCATCGGGGAAGGCGGCCCGGAGGAAATCCTCCAGCTTGGTCCCCACCGGCCCCTCGAAGATGCGGCCGTCGCTCAACCGCACCTGCGCGGTGCTCCGCGGCCCCGAAGGATAGACCTTGGCCATAGGAATTTCCCATTGTACGCCGAACGGTTCCCGGTTCCAGGAGAAGGGATGGTCGGACACGTCCGCCTTTCCTCCCGGGATTTGGAACGACACCGGCTCCTGATCCACGTCCGAATCGAAAAAGGAGGCCGGGAAGATCCCGGCCTCCACGTGGTTTCCGGGGAACCGGCCAAAAAACCTTGGGTTACGCCAGGAGTTTCTCCTCGTACTCCTTTAGATATCTTGTACTTTTCCGCACGTCGGCAAAGAGGCCCTTTACGCGCTCCACATCCGCGGTGGTTATCTTTCCATGGCCGTTTTCCCGGGCCACTTCGGCCGCGGGCCTTATCATTTGCACGGCGTACCGAAGCGAGCTTTCGGCTCCGATCCGAGTTAGGAGCTCCAGCGCCTCTTCCTCGGCCTCCACCCCCTCCTCGCGCATCCTGATCGTCAGGATCTCTCGAACTTCCTCGGCCTTGTAGGGACGCGTGGTAATGATGAGGAGGCGGTCCAGGAGATCCAAGGGAATCCCGTGGGGAGAGGAAATATCGGTTCCCCGGACCTTGGTCACGCCGCGGTTGCTGGCGAGGATGATCACCGGGGCCAATTCCGACTCCATGGCCCGGTTGAGGAAGGCGAAGGCCTCGATATCCAGCATGGCCACTTCGTCTATGAAGAGGACCCCCGGTATGATCTCGGCGGTCCCCTCTTCCACCCTCTCCTTCACCATTTCATCCACCCGTTGTCTCACCTCGGGATCGATCTCGGCCCGCTCGGGGGCCCCGAAGAAAAGGGAGAGCATCCCACCGCCCCGACGGGCGTTTATCTCGTCTAGATCATTCAGGGTCATGGTGTAGACGAACTCCTTTTCCTTCTCCACGGGGCCGGTGGGGCGGGGGACCGGCTTCTCGGAGGCCGCGGCGATCTCGTACGTCTCGGAAGCCTTTTCGGAACGCCCCACGCGGATCACGCGGCCCGTTTCGGCATCGATCTGGATCACGTCGCCCATGGAGATCCCCTGGTTGATCATGGAGACGGTAATGGAGCTTCCCACGTTGAAGGTGCGCCGATCGTCGGTGGTCTCCAAGGTCAGGCGGGCGGACTCGGGGATCTGTTGGTAGGGGTTATAGGGATGTCGGGCGAGCTTCACATCGAAGGCGGTCACCTCGCCCTCGTAGACCTTGCGGAGCTCGTGGAGCCTAACACCGATGGCCTTGCGCATGGCCTGCATGAGGACCTCCGTTTTCTTCATCTCCGCGGAGTAGATCTCGGACCCGCTCAAGGAAACGAAGGGGACATCGGCCCCGAGCTCCCGGGCGATGGCGATAGCGATGGCGGTCTTCCCCGTGCCCGGGGGACCGGCCAGGAGGATGGCCCGGCCGGCCATCCGGCCTTCTTTTATCATGCGGACCACGATCCCCGCCGCCTCCCGGGCCTCGGTCTGTCCCACCATCCCGTCGGCCACGGGGCGGGCCCTCAAGCCCTCAAGCCCCAGCCCTTTGATGTGGCTGTGAGCGCCGATCCTCTCGAATTTCTCGCCTGAAATGGGCTTTATCTCCGCCGCCATCCTGCACCTCCTTCTAGACGAGGCTCCGTCCTGAAACCCGAAGGGTCGTCGGGATCGTCTAAGTAAGAGCATTTTTATCGTTAGCCGGGCCTAAGATCTCGGGCTTTCTCGAGCCCTGTTTCACTTTCCCACCAATTATAGAAAAACTTTGCAGAGGCAGCGGTACAAGGTTTTTCGCGCTTCCCTTCCCCACGGTCCAAGCAGGTCCGAGTGACCCTTATCTTCCATCAGCAAAGGGCGCCATTGACCCTTGCGGTCCCTGGCGTAAAGATAGGTTGTGTTTCTGAGAAGGTTTAAGCGGAGAAGATCGCGATCTTCGGAATTTCCCGCTTCCTGGGTATCCACCTTGGAGCGGAATTTCCTCCATTACCGATGGCTTCCGGAAGAAGACCTGCGGGAGCTCTTCGGCCATGTCCTCGTCTTCCTCCACGAAAAGAAGTTCTTCGGGGGCGGCGGATTCGAGGTGACGGAAGAGGTGAAGGTGACGGTGGCGGCATATGCTTGTCTCCTTCTTTTGCATCGGGAGACCGACTACTTCCCGCGCATGCGCACCGTGGTGGTTTACCCCACCGAGTACCTGGCCCCTTACAAAGAGGAGGACCCCATCGGTGTGGTGGTGGAGGGATATCAGGTCCGGTCCGGCGAAGCGTGGCAGCGGGGCCCGGTGGTATTATCCTGGGAGGCGGTGTTGCGGGATTCCCGGCGGGCCCGGAGGTGCCGGCACGTGGTGATCCATGAATTCGCCCACCAGCTGGATTATGAAAGCGGAAGGGCCGAGGGAACGCCGGCCATCGCCGGAAGGGTGCCGGCGGAGGAATGGCGCCGGGTGATGCAGGCGGAATACCGACGCCTGCGCCGGGAAGCCCTCTTGGGGAGGCCTACCCTCCTCGATCGCTACGGGACCACGAGCCCCGCGGAGTTCTTCGCCGTGGCGGTGGAGGCGTTCTTCATGTGTCCCCAGAGGCTCCACCAGCGGCATCCCGACCTCTACAGGTCTTTGGCGACGTTCTTCCGCCAGAACCCTGCCGCGGACTGGCGTCATCCGCCCGAGGCGGAGGAGCTGGGCTGAAAAAGGAGGGAAAAAATGCGGCTTCTTTGGATCTTCGTGGTCTTCCTGCTTTTATTCCTCTCCACGATGGGAGAAGAACTCGTGGAGAGTACGGGGCTTTGGGCCATCGACGGAGACACCATCGTGGTGGAGATAGCCGGCAAACGGGACGAGCTCAGGATCATGGGGATTGACGCTGTGGAGCGACAAGGCTGCCTAGGGGGAGAAGCAGTGGAGTTCGTACAGGAATTGATAACGCGCGCCATCTGGCTCGAGCTCGATCCGGAAAAGGGCCTCGAGCGCCGGGACCGGAACGGAAGGCTCCTCGCCCACGTTTTCCTTGCCCCAGTACAGACCCCGGGGTCATTGCTGGCCGCAACCTTGGCCAGGGAAGGCTTCGCCAAGCTCGATGTGCGGGACGTGAAGGACATCTGGGGCGAGGATTATTTCGACATCCGCTATACCCCATGGGTCATTCGCGCGCAGATCCTCGCCGCCCTCGAGAGGCGAGGGTGGTGGGGAGAGTGTGATCCATTCTTCGATGCGGACTTAGTGATCGCGGCGATAAAACATTGGGGAAACGATGAAATCGCGTACATCATAAACCGTGGTGCTGAACCCCTGGACCTCGCCGCCGGTTGGGCCCTCACCAGCCACCCTTCACAGACCTTGGATTTCGGCCGCTATACCCGCGAGCTCCTCCTCCCGCCCGGATGGATCCTCCGAGTCCACTCCGGCCCGGTAAACTCCGGTCGCAAAGGGGAGTTCGTTGTGGACCGAGAGGCAGGGGTCATCGATTGGTACTGGACCGGGCGAAAGGTCTGGCGCCGTGAAGGGGACGTGGCACAGCTGACCTTTGGTGAAACCGTGGTGTACGAGTACCGCTACCCCGAGCCTTAAGGCTCAACGCCTCCGACGGTGAAGCGCGACTTCGAGGGAGCGGATGAGCCGAGCTACGGAATCGGTGCGGAGCTCGATGGCATCGTATCGGCAGGCTTCGTGACAGCACATACACCGAATGCAACTCCTCCGATCTATCCGCGCGCGCCCGCCGTCGATCGCGGCGGCCCCTGTGGGGCAGGCGCACACACAAGCCCCGCAGCCCACGCACCTTTCCGGCACCACCACGGGACATGCTTGCAGGTGCTGGGTGGCCCAGCGGGTAAGGATCCGGGGGAGGCGCCCCAACACCTCCCCTGCTGCCGGTGGCAACCGGAAATCCTCCACCCGGACCGAGGCGACCTCCTCCCCCACCACCTCGATCTCCGCGGGATCCCCGGTGCCTAAGCCTCGGTCGTGGGCGTGGCGGGTGGTCCAGACCCGCAAGGGATCGAGGCCCACGATGGATTGGGCCACGGCATCCACCGCCACCGCGTCCCCTCCCGCGATGACCAGGCCGATCTCCCGGGGATCCCCGTTGGCGGGCCCAGCGCCCTCCATCCCCACCACCGCGTCCATCACCGTGAGGGCCGGCCGCACCGCCGAGAAGATGTCCACGAGGAGTTGGCAGAACTCCGCGGGCCGGGGATGATCCCCGTGGAAGCGGGTGCGGAGCCCCGCGGGGACGACGCCGTAAAAGTTCTTCACCGCCCCGGTGAATGTGGTGAGGGAGTGGGTCTTGAGCTTGGGGAGGTTCACGATCACGTCGGCTTCGAGAACGGCTCTGGCAATATAAGCCTTATCCAAAACCGCGCCGTTCACCTCGACCTCCGTGAACCCCTTCTCCCGCAGGTTCAGAAGCTCCACCCCCAACCGGGCGCAGATCTCGCGGTAGCCGGAGACTTCAAAGCTTCGGAGGTCGTGCACGTCGTCCCCCACGGTGATGTGGGGGGTGATCTCCCGCAGGAGGGAAAGGACGGCCTCCGCGAAGGCCGGGTGGGTGATGATGGCCCGTTCCGGGGGCGAGGGCGGCGGCAGGAGGTTCACCTTCACGAAGACCTTGGCACCTCGGGGGATGAACTGCTCCAGGCCCCCGAGCAAATCCAGGGCTCGTTCCACCGCATCGCACAGCTCCGGGGACCCGTAACCTCCCGCCCGCACCACCGCCACCCGCGTGTTGGCCATCGTGTACGGGACCGGGGACCTTCAGCCTATGAGCTTGCGGGGATCGGTGATCTTCCCGGTGACGGCGGCCGCGGCGGCCACCGCCGGCGAGGCCAGGTACACCTCGGCCTCGGGGGATCCCATCCGCCCCTTGAAGTTGCGGTTGGAGGTGGAAACGCACACCTCCCCGGGGGCCAGCACTCCCTGATGGGCTCCCAAGCACGGCCCGCATCCGGGGTTGAGTACCATGGCCCCGGCCTCCACGAACTTCCCCAACAGGCCCTCCCTGGCGGCCCGTGTCCACACCTCCCGGGAGGCGGGGATGACCAGCATCCGCACCCCCTCCGCCACGGGACGTCCCCCCATCACCTCCGCCGCCAGCCGCAGGTCCTCCAGCCGGCCGTTGGTGCAGGTACCGAGAAGCACCTGGTCCACCCGCAGCCCCTCCACCTCCGAGATCGGGACCACGTTGTCCACGGTGTGGGGACGGGCCACTTGGGGCGGAAGATCGGTGAGGTCGAACCGGAGGACCTCCTCGTAGGCGGCGTCGGGGTCGGGGTACACGGGCTCGTAATCGGTGACCCCCCGCTCCCGGAGGTAAGAGAAGGTGGTCTCGTCGGGGGCCACATACCCGTTCTTGGCCCCCATCTCCGCGGCCATGTTGCAAAGAACGATCCGGTCGGAGATGGACATCCCCTCCACCAGCGGTCCGGCGAACTCCACCGAACGGTACAGAGCCCCATCGGCCCCGAGTTTGCCGATGAGATAAAGGATCACGTCCTTGGCGGTCACGAGCTCCGGCAGTGTCCCGGAAAGCTCGATCTTGATGGTCGTGGGGACCTTGAGCCAGAGCTTCGAGGTAGCCCACAGGGCCGCCATCTCGGAGCGGCCGATCCCGGCGGAAAACGCCCCCAGGGCCC
>JAGGWU010000117.1 GCA_021163465.1 Candidatus Bipolaricaulota bacterium | reverse complement strand
TGCGCACCCTCTGAACTCCTCACCTGGGCCGTGGGTCTTCCCGAGGCCGCCGCGTTGGGGGCCCTTATAGCCCTTATCCTGAGCGTCTTCCTGGGCTGGCGTTGGGGCGTGGGCTTCCTTTGGGGGATAGGGGAGATCGCGTTGGGGCGGGCGGTCGCCTGGTCCTTCTACCCCGCACTGAGAGGTACCGCCAAGGTAGGGTTGGCGGCGGGCCTCATGGCCGCTTCCCGGCTCCTCCTCTATGCCGGTCTGGCGTTCCTGGGGATTCGCCTCTCCCTCGAACCCCTTGGGATCTGCGCGGGTTTGCTTCTCCCGGGGATCGTACTTAAAATGCGCTTGCTCTTTTCGCCTTAGAGACGCCAAATGCTTGAACATTTGGGACAAAAGCTGATCCTGAAGTTGAAGCTGGGGCCGCTGGTGGTGAGCTTCGACCTCATCACCGTGGCCATGAGCCTCGTGGTCTCTCTTATCCTGATCCTCATCGCCCTGTGGTTGCGCCGCGCCGTGCCCCGGGATCCCGAGGCCCCCGTGAGCCGACGCCTCGCCCTCCTGGTGGGGGCCTTCGATTTCTTTCGAGAGCAGCTCCTGGGGGGATTTTCCCCCGAGCTCGCCGAGAGGCTCTTTCCCGTGATCACCACCCTCTTCCTTTACGTGCTTTTTTCCAACTGGATCTCCATCGTCCCCAAGGCCGAATCCCCCACCCAGAACCTCAATGTCACCATGGGCCTCGCGTTGATGGTCTACGCCCTCTCGCACTATTACGCTATCAGGACCAAGGGGGCCCGGGTGCACTTCCGCAGCTACCTAGAGCCCTATCCCTTCCTCCTCCCCATGAACTTGATCGGCGACTTCGGCCGGACCCTTTCCCACGGGTTCCGTCTCTTCGGCAACATCTTCGGCGGGGCGATACTCACCACCATCGTCCTCAGCTTAGTTGCCAAGGTGATAACGGCGATGCCCTCCGTGGCGCCGTTCGCGTTTGTATTCGGGGTGGGGTTGGGGACCTTCCTCAACGCGTGGTTCGGGGTGTTCGTCGGGGCCATCCAGGCGTTGGTCTTCGCCCTTCTGGCCTCGGTATACATAAGGTTGATGGCGACATGAGAAAGGGGGAACCATGAACATCTCCGGAGAACATCTCGTACAGGCGATCAAGTATCTGGCCGCGGGGATCGCCATGGGGCTTGGGGCCATCGGACCGGCCATCGGCGAGGGGATCGCCGCGGCCCACGCCCTGGACGGCATGGCCCGGCAGCCCGAGATGGAGGGCGCGCTCCTTCGGACCATGATCATCGGCCAGGCCATCACCGAATCCACCGGTATTTACTCGCTGGTGGTGGCCATCATCCTCCTCTTCGTGGTGTGAGGGGTAAGCTGCCCATGGAGACGTTTTGGGGTACCATCGTAAAGAACCTGAATTGGACCCTCATCCTTACCATCGTCAACTTCGCCCTGTTGGTGTGGATCCTCAAGCGATTGCTTTACCGGCACGCCCTGGAATGGATCGAGCGGCGCCGGGCCCTCGAGGAGGAAAGGCTGAAGCGCGCTAAGGAAGCGGAGAAGGAGGCCGAAGCCCTCCTTCGACGCCGCCGTGAGGAGCTGGCCGAGGCGAACCGCATGGCCGGGGAGATCCTGTCCCGGGCCGAAGCCGAGGCCCAGCGGATCCTCAAGGAAGCCCGGGAGGAGGCCCGCCGTCAGGCCCAGGCGATCCTCGAGGAGGCCCGGGCCGAGGCCGAAAGGGAACGGGAAGAAATCATCACCGAGCTCAAACGCCAGTACGCGGACCTGGTGGTATTGGCCGCCTCCAGGGTGCTGGCCCGGGAGGTAAGGCGTGAGGACCATGAGGCGTTGCTCTCCCAGATGGTCCAGGGATTGGAGCGGAGGCTCCTGCAATGAGGGACCCGGAGGTCGCGGAGCGCTACGCCGAGGCCCTATATTCCCTGGCCCGGGAGGAGGGGATCCTGGATCGGGTGGGAGAGGAGCTTTCCCGGTTGCGGGCGTTGTGGGATTCCCTGCCGGAATTCGCCCGATTCCTCCAGCACCCCTTGATCCCGGTGGAGCTGAAGGAGGGGTTCTTCGACCGGGCCTTCGGTGGTCGATTCCATCCCTACACTTTGAACTTCCTCAAGCTCCTTGCGCGCAAAAAGCGGTTGGGCTACCTTCCCCTCATCCAACGGGCCTTCCTCAAGGTGGCGGAGAAGGAGGGACGCCTGATCTCGGCCACCGTTCGCTCCGCCATGCCCCTCTCGGAGGAGGAGCTCTCGCGGCTCCGGGGGGCGTTGGAGAAAGCATTGGGAAAACCGGTGGCCTTGGAGACGGAGGAGGCGCCGGAGCTCTTGGCCGGGGCGGAGGTGCGCCTCTTGGGGCGGAGGTTCGACCTCTCCCTCCTGGGCAGGCTTCAGGCCCTGGCGGCGGAGCTGAAAGGGTGAAGGAATGGCAGCGCGGAAAGACGAGATCGCAGCGATCCTGAAAGAGCAGATAAAGCACTTCGGTCAGGACCTCCGCATGGAGGAAGTGGGGGTCGTGGTGGAGGTAGGGGACGGCATCGCCCGGGTGTGGGGCCTGGAACACGCGGTGGCTTCGGAACTCCTGGAGTTCCCCGGGGAGATCTATGGGTTGGTATTGGATCTCGAGGAGGACTCGGTGGGTGTCGCCCTCATGGGGCCGGACGAGCACATAAAGGAGGGGGACCAGGTCCGCCGCACCGGGAGGGTGTTGGAGACACCGGTGGGGGAGGGGTTCCTGGGGCGGGTGGTGGATCCCCTGGGGAAGCCCCTGGACGGTAAAGGTCCCATCGAGCCTGCCGGTTACCGGAAGACCGACGCCAAGGCACCCGGGGTCCTCATGCGCCAGCCGGTGGACACCCCGCTCCAGACCGGAATCAAGGTGATCGACGCCCTTACCCCCATCGGGAGGGGACAGAGGGAGCTCATCATCGGGGATCGGCGCACCGGGAAGACGGCTATAGCCGTGGACACCATCATCAACCAAAAGGGTCAGGGGGTTTACTGTATCTATGTGGCCATCGGTCAGAAATCCTCCACCGTGGCCAAGGTGGTGGACGCCCTGCGTCGCTATGGGGCCATGGAGTACACCATCGTGGTGGCCGCCACCGCCGAGGACCCCGCCCCCCTACAG
>JAGGWU010000161.1 GCA_021163465.1 Candidatus Bipolaricaulota bacterium | reverse complement strand
GCCCTTCCCTCCCCCCGCTCCACCACCCGGTCGATGAGGAGGTAGGGATATCCTACAGGCAGAACCTTTTTTATTGTCTCAATCCCCTTCCTGTCCATTACGTGTTGTTGAAAACGACTTGATACCTGTGTTTGGAATAATCCCCTGTCTCTACTTCACAGGCCCGACTCCAATCGCCAAAAGGTGCCCAATCAACCGAGGCCACAGCTTGTTCCTTGCCTATATCACTTCCCGGAAACCAATAGAAAACACCAATGGCATTAACCTGCTTTGTCTGAATAATTCGTTCGACCACCTCTTTAGCTATTGCAATTAGTTGGGCATTCGTTATTGCAGTGGCAACTTTTAATTTAACATCCACTACAAGCCTTACACAGTTTGCAAGGGAAACATCACGGGTATCATAGATTTGATAAGTCGGCAAAGAAGAAAAGCTTGTTACAGAACTGCTGCTGCTCGAAAAAAGTCTCCACAATCGCTGCTCCACCAACGGGCTCAGGTCGTCCACCGTCTCGGCGTTGCGGAAGACGAGGACGTCCTTCCGGCGGAGAACGAGATCATAGCCCTTTTCCTGGGCCACGGCTTGGGTGACCTCCACGATCTTCTGGGCCGCGATCTGGGTGAGGAGCTGATCCAGCTGCTGGAACGCGTTCTGAAGCGCCTGGTACTTGACCATGAACGCCTGCTCGTCCACCACACCTAACTTCGCTTCGTCCAAGAGCTTCTTTATTTCGTCCATGGCGGGGGCGGCTTGCTCCCTGAGGTGCTCCAGATCGGCCTTGAGGTTGGCGAACCCGGGCGAGGCGATCATCTTGTCGAGCATGGACATGTCCACGTTATACTGGGCCCGGAGGAGCTCCACCTGGAGCACGTAATACTGCTGTCTGAACTCGTCCTCCTCGATCTCCCCCTTCAACCGGCGGGACTGGAGCTCGGTAATGGCGCGCTTCTTCTCCTCCATCACCGCTCGCTCCGCCTGTACCTGGGGAATGAAGACCTTGATGAAGAGGCCATCGGCATCCACATATCCGACCTTCAATCCCGGACCTCCGGCGGCCCCGAGCCCGGCTGCCTTCTGCTCGAGCCCCCCGATCCGGTCCTCCAGCTGGGAGAGCTTCCCCTCCAGCTGGGAGAGCTTTCCCTCGAACTCCCCCACCTTGCCTTCCACGCTCCTTATGCGGCTCCCGTAGGCGGAGAACTCCCCGATCTTCGCTTCCAGGGTCTCCACCCGGGCCGTGAGCTCCTCGCCCGCGGGGCCGCCCTTCTGGGGGATGACGAACCCCGCGACCAACCCCCCCACAAAACCGGCCACCAACGCCACCACGATCGCGTAACCGATTCCTTTCATCGCCTTACCTCCTTAGTGTTTTTGCCTCCTCAGAAGAGGGGTGCCCAGCCGAACTCGAACTGGGGTACCCAGTTCCACGGCCGATCGTTCGGCCAGGCCAGATCGATCCGTACAAAGCTCCCCATGATCCTGGCGGCGAGCTCGATCCCCGCCGAAGTCTTCGCTTCGCGGTCGGCCAGGGACAGTCCCAGGTCCCAAAAGAGGGCCAGGTGGAAACCTTGGGCCAGCTCCACCCGGAACTCGGTGTTGAGAAGGAGGAGGCGATCGGTGCTCTTCCGAACCGTCGCTCCCCGCACCGAGTTGACACCGCCGAACTCGAAGCGGTATTCCGCCGGGAGATCGAACCCCCACCCGAAGAGGAGCCGCTGCGCCAGGGCCCCCCGCACCTCGCCCCGGCCGAAATCCACCGGCTGGAAGCCGGCCAGCTCCGCCCGCAGGGACAGGTACCGGACCCCTGGGGCGAAGTCCCCCGCCTTGGCCAAGGAGATCCTCCCCAAAAGCCCCCTGCGGGGGAAGAAGAAGGGATCATCCCGGGAGTCGTGGGTGAGGCCGACCTCCAGCACGTTCCGCGGCGGAAGCTCCTCTTCTCTCCAGCGGAGCTCCGAAGTCAACCCCAGGTCCAGGTCCCAGAGGAAGGCCACGGGGTATGACAGGGAGAATTTGCCCCCGAGGGTTCGGGTTTCCTCCTTCAGCCTGTGGTAACCCTCAAGGGAAAGCTTTTTCAAAGGAGGGAAGGCGTGGGAGGTCCAACGTGCGCTCCAGGTGCTGGAGGTTTCCCCCGTGAGCCCGTGCTTCAAGGAAAGCGAAAGGTCGTTGGCGGTCCCAAAGAGGTTCCTTTGGGTGTACTCGATGTTTCCCACAATTCCTCCGCTCTCGGGTGCGTAGCTGAACGAGCCGCGGATGTTGCCCAGCTTCTCCAGTTCTTTCACGGAGACCTTGAGGACAAGCCCTTCTTCCTGGCGCACCGGCTCCAGGTTCACCTGGCTGAAGTAGCCCAAAGCCTTGAGCGCCTGCTGGGCGGCGAAGAGGCGGGCCCGGGTGAGGTGTTCCCCCTCGTGCAGGCCCAGCGCCCGGCGGATTACCGATTCCTTGGTGCGGGTGTTCCCGGTTATCTCGATCCGGGAAATAACCCCTTCCAATACCCTCACCTTGAGGACCCCGTCCTCGACCCCTTCCGGGACCAAGTCCACCATGAAGTACCCCTCGCGCATGTAGTAATCGAACACGCCCTTCAGGGCCTCGAGGACGTCGTAATTGGTGGCCTTACCCTCGGGCAAGGCCCCGATGAGCTGTGAGACGAGCTCGGGGGGGAAGACGGTGACCCCCACAAGCTCTATGCCCTTAAGCTCCGTGGGCGCGGGCAAAAGCACCCTTTCCTTCAGCTCCCAGTGGAGGTAAACGCCCTTCCGCTCTTCGTCCACTTCTGGCTCCAGCTGTACGTCACGGAAGAAGACGGAGGAAAGCAGGCGCCGATAGCTTTCCCGAATCTGGGACATGCGGCCTACCTTGCCCACCGGGACCTGGACGAGGGCCGCCGCCGCCTCTTCCGGGACCGTTTCCAGCCCGGAGAATACGTTGCCCAGGATGGGAAGGAATTCGAACTCTATCACCAAGGTAGACCCCTTAGGCTCGGCCTTGGTGATCTGCACGGTGGCGATGTCGCTTTTGTCGCGGAGCATTTCCAACACCTTCTCGAGGGCCTTGCGGAACCTCTGGGCGTTGAGTACCTCCCCTTTCTTCACCCCGTTTTCTTCCAGGGTGTGGAGGATTTCGTCTTTGGAAACGTAAAACCCTTGGGACAACCAGTGGATAAGATAAGGGACAAGGCCCTCCTTGAAACCGGGCGATTCCGGAAGGCCGCGGATCTCTATCTTTTCGATCACGGGGTACTCGACCACATAAAAGCGCACCACCACGGTATCGTCTTCAACCGAGAGCTCGGGCTTGACCTGCGCGAAGTACCCCATCTCCTCCAGGGCCTTCGCCGCCTCCTTCACCCGCAATGCGTCGATGGTATCCCCCTCTTTGAAGCCGATGGCCTTCAGGATCTCGGCGGTGGGGACATGCACGTTCCCGATGATCTCAATCCGCCCCACCGTGAAGGGAGTTTGGGCGTACAGGGACGAACCCACGGCGAGAAGAAGGAACAACAAGAAGATCTTCTTCACGTCTCACCCTCCTTCTGTGGCCGATATTGTAACGCCTCGGCAATATGTTCGGGCTTTATGATATCGGCCCCTTCTAAGTCCGCAATGGTACGCGACAACTTTAGCACCCGGGAATAGGCCCGGGCGGAAAGGCCATAGTGGTCGATGGCCTTGGAAAGGAGGTTCCGGGCCTCGCGGGATAGGGGGCAAAACCTCTTGAGCTCTTTGAGATCCATCTCCGCATTGGTACGGGGCTTCCCGAAACGCGCCCGCTGCAACTCCCGCGCCGCCGCGACCCTTTCCCTCACGGCCGCCGATGGCTCCCCACCCCCCTCGCCCAAGAGCTCATCCCGGGACAGCCGGGGCACCCTCACGAAGAGGTCTATCCGATCCAGAAACGGCCCCGAGAGCCTCCTCCAGTAGCGCTGGATCTCGTGGGGGCGGCAGCGGCACGGGTGATGGGGGTCGCCCAAATACCCGCAGGGGCAGGGGTTCATGGCCCCCACCAGGG
>JAGGWU010000137.1 GCA_021163465.1 Candidatus Bipolaricaulota bacterium | reverse complement strand
CTACAAGAAGGCGCTATCCCTCGGCGGATCGAAGCCGCTCCCGGAGCTTTTCCGCGCCGCGGGGCTCGATTTCGACTTCGGGGAAAGGGCCGTCTCCCGGGCTAGCGCCCGGTTGCGCGATGTACTGTTGTGAGCTTCTCCCGGGACAGGATTTGTGTAGTTGTGGATAAAGGGGAGATGCGCGCAATTGCGTTGGGGATCGCGTTTACCTCTCTGGGCCCTGTGAAGCGGCAGCCGTCACGAACTGGCCCTGCATTCAGCTTCGGGACCAGGAGGAGGTCTCCAGGGTAACCGAGACCACCCTCATAGCTCCCTCGAGGCCCAATCGCACAGGTCCCGCAGGGGACATTCCCTGCACCGGGGATTACGGGGACGGCAAAGCTCGCGGCCCAAGCGGATAAGGTGCAGGTGCAGCTCATACTCCTTTCCCCGGGGAACAAGCGGCGCTAATGCATCGTGGGGATCCCCCTTCCCATCCCAGAGGCCGAGCCTCCGGGAAACCCTCTTTATGTGGGTATCCACGGGGAAGTAAGGCGCCCCGAGGCCGAAGAGCATCACGATGGCGGCGGTCTTCTTCCCCACCCCGGGAAGCGAGAGTAACCATCGGTACGCCTCCTCCGGCTCTAGCTCCCGGAGGCAATCCAAAGAAGCCTTCCCGCACTTATCCTTCACCTTTCGCAGGACCTCTTGGATCCTCTGTGCCCGCTGGCGGTAGAGCCCCGCCCCCTTTATCGCCAGCGCCACCTCGTGTTGGGGCGCAGCGAGGACCGCCTCCCATGTGGGGAATCTCCGCATCAGGGCCTCAAAGGCACGGTCCCGGTTGAGATCGGAGGTGTTCTGGGAAAGAATGGTGCCTACGAGCAACGCGAGGAGATCCCCACGGGGTCGCCACGTAATTGGACCGAAATGGCGGCGGAGTCGGGCCGCCACTTCCTCCATCTTCGTGCGAGGGTCCACGTGGGGAGCTTAGAGGAGGTCGGCGAGATGGACAAGGATCCAAGGGAGGCTGCCCGGGAAATCATCGATGCGGCCATCGACGCGGTGCGCCCGGAGGGGTGCATCCGGCGTGTTCTCCGGTCGGAAGATCAGGTCCTCCGGGTGGGGGATGTCCGGCTGGATCTCGGGGAAGTCGAGCGGGTGTATGTGGTCGGCTTCGGCAAAGCCTCGGCGCGTATGGCCCGCGCCGTCGAAGAAATCCTGGGGCCACGTATTACAAAGGGCGTTGCCATCACCGCCGACGGATACAGGGTTCCCACCGAAAAGATCCGGGTCTACGAGGCCGGCCACCCCCTTCCCGACCGCCGGGGCCTGGATGCTGCTTCCGAGCTCCTCTCCCTGGTCGCCGAGGCGGGGGAAAGGGATCTTGTAATCGTGCTGATCTCCGGTGGGGGATCGGCGCTCCTTTCCGCCCCGGCGGAGGGGATTTCCCTCGAGGACCTCATAGTGACCAATGAGCTCCTTTTGCGTTCGGGAGCGGTGATCCAGGAGATAAACACGGTGAGAAAGCACCTCTCCCGGGCCAAGGGAGGACAGCTGGCCCGCCTGGCCCAGCCGGCGCGGGTGGTGGCCCTCATCCTCTCGGACGTGGTGGGCGATCCCTTGGACTCCATCGCTTCGGGGCCTACCGTCCCCGATCCCACCGCCTTCGCCGACGCGGTGGGGGTGCTGCGCCGCTACGGGATCTGGGATCAGGTGCCCGAAAGCGTTCGCGTGCACCTGGAGCACGGGGCTGCAGGAGAGATCCCGGAGACCCCGAAACCGGGCGACCCATGTTTCGCCCGTGTCCTCAACCTTATCGTGGGTTCGGGGCGCCACGCCGCCGAGGCCGCGCTGAAAAAGGGGGAGGAGCTGGGCTTCCGGGGCCTGATCCTCACCACCACCCTGGAGGGGGAAGCCCGGGAAGTGGGAAGGGTGGTCGCAGCCATGGCCCGGGAGCTCCGCCGCTACGAAAGGCCCATATCCCCACCGGCCCTCCTCGTCCTGGCGGGGGAAACCACGGTCACCGTAAAGGGAAGGGGGAAAGGAGGTCGGAACCAAGAGCTTGCCCTTTCTGCGGCGCTGGGGATCGAGGGTCTGCGGGATGTGGTGGTCGCCTCGGTGGGCACCGACGGCCGCGATGGCCCCACCAATGCCGCGGGGGGGATTGTCGACGGGAACACCGCGGCGCGGATCCGCGCCGCGGGCCTCGATCCCAGGGCGTTGCTTTCGGACAATGACTCTTACCGCGCCCTTTCCGCCTCAGGCGACCTCCTCATCACCGGCCCCACCGGGACCAACGTAGCCGACCTCGTCCTCATCCTGGCCACGTGAGCTCGACTACAACTCAGTCGACCACCGCGGCGAAGGCCTCGTCCAGGATCTCCAGGGCCTCCTGGATCTCCTCTTCCTTTACTACCAGCGGCACCAACATCCGGATCACGTTTCCATAAACCCCCGCGGTGGGGAAGATAAGCCCGCGCTTGATGGCCTCGCGGGCCACCTCCTTGGTCTCCTCCGTGGCCGGCTCCTTCGTCTCCCGATCCTTGACCAATTCCATCCCCACCATGGCCCCGAGACCCCGCACGTCCCCGATGAGCTCATACTTTTCCTGAAGCCTGAGGAAACCTTCTTTGAGGAGGGCTCCGATGTGTTCGGCCCGCTCCATAAGCCCTTCCTCCTCGATCACCTCCAACACCGCCAGGGCCGCGGCGCAGGCCACGGGGTTTCCCACATAGGTTCCCCCGATGGAGCCGGGAATGGGCTTGTCCATCACCTCCGCCTTACCTACCACCCCGGAAAGGGGCATGCCCCCGGCGATGGACTTGGCGAAGGTGATGAGATCAGGCTCCACCCCGAAGTGCTCCGAGGCGAAGAACTTGCCCGTGCGGCCCACCCCGGTCTGGACCTCGTCGCAGACCAGAAGGAACCCGTGTTTGTCCGCGAGCTCCCGCAGGAAGGGGAGGAAATCCGGCGGGGGAACAATGAACCCCCCTTCCCCGATCACCGGTTCCACCACCATGCACGCCACTTCCCGGGGATCCACCAGCGAAAGCATCCGGCGCTCGATCTCCTCTAGGGGGATCGGGTTGCGGTATGGATACGGATAAGGCAGGCGAAACACATCCGGGGCGTAGGGGCCGAAACCGGCTTTGTAGGGGATGGCCCTGTGGGTCATGGTCATGGTGAGCAGGGTCCGGCCGTGGAAGGCGTTCTCGAACACCAACACCGCCTTGCGGCCCGTAGCGGCCCGGGAGATCTTGACCGCGTTCTCCACCGCCTCCGCCCCGGAGTTGAAGAAGGCACACTTCTTGGGGGAAGGACCCGGGGCGAGCTTCGCGATCCGCTCCGCCAACTCCACGAAAACTTCATAGGGCACGGCGGAAAAATCGGTGTGGAGGAACAAGTCGGCTTGACGCTTGACCGCCTCCACCACCTTGGGATGGCCGTGGCCCACGTTGAGCACGCCCCAGCCGCCGGAGAAGTCAAGGAAGCGGTTTCCGTCCAGGTCTTCAATTACCACGCCCTCGGCCTTGGCCACCACCGCGGGGACCAATGGAGAGATCGCCGCAGGCACACAGGTCCGCATCTTCTCCAGCACTTCCCGGGATTTGGGGCCGGGAAGCTCCGTGACGATACGCACGAAACGTTTTGAATACATCTCCCTCCTTTCCGGCTTAACCCCAGGTGAAGAGTTCGCCCGGGGGAATGAACGTAACCTTAAAGGGAAGCTCCATGGCCTCGATCTTCTCCTTGACCTTGGGGAGATCGCGGCGGTAACGGCTGGAAAGGTGAAAGAGGAGGAGCTCCTTTTTTACCCCTGCTTCCTTCGCCACTTCAATCGCCTCCCATACGGTAGAGTGTTTGTATTCCTTACGATCGGAATCGTCCAAGAAGGTGGCCTCGTGACATAACACCTCAGTGTTCCGGATAAACACCGGCTTCAGGGGAACCGAGTCCCCTCCGTAAGTGAAGATCCGTTGGTCATATTCCTCGGTGATCTCCTCCTTTTTGCCCGCACGCACGAGCTCGGCGATTTCCCGTTGGGAAAGGTCACGATACTCGGGCTTCAGACGCCGCCTCCTTTCCACGATGTTGTAGCCCAGGGAGATCTCGTTGGAGGAATGCACAGTAGCAAAGGCCTCGAGATACCTCCCGTGGCGTTTGGCTTCATGGAGCGGGATCCGGTCGCCCGGTTGCATTGGCACCCATTCAAGGTTGTAGCGGAGTTTCCTGTTGGTTCGGGAAAAATAAACGATAAGCTCTGAGATCAAGTGATTGCCCGCGGGGAAGTAGATGGTGAGGTCCTTCTCGCGATCACCCATGGCGTTGTTGCGGATGTTGATAAGCCCCATGAGCCCCGAGACATGGTCCGCGTGGCCGTGGGAGAGGAAGACCCGCCGGATGGCGTAGACCTTGTTTTCGAGAAAAGAGCTCACCCCCTCCCCGCAGTCGAAGAGGATCCTGTCGGGGGCGTAATAGAGCCATGTTGAATAGAGGGCCTTGGAATACGCGATAAGCTTCATCCATCTCCTCCGTAATTCAAGTGGGGTTTCGTAATCCGAGCCAGAACCCATACCAATTATAACCTGGCCATCACGGCGCTTCTAAAGCTAAAATAGCACGTCATGCTGGATATCCAGAAGATCCGTGAGGATCCGGCAGGGGTGGAGGCGCGGCTGCGTCGTCGCGACCCAAACATTTCCTTGGACCGAGTACTGGAGCTGGATTCCCGACGTCGAGAGCTCGTCCGCGCGGTGGAGTCGCGGCGCCACGAGCTCAACCAAGGCTCAGAGGAAGTGGCAAAGCTCCAGCGCGAAGGGAAAAAAGAGGAAGCCCAGGGACTTATTGCCCGGCTGAGGGAGGTATCGGCGGAGATAAAGGCCCTGGAACGGGAGCTGGACGGGGTGGAAAAGGAGCTGCGGCACGAGCTCCTCTCCCTCCCGAACATCCCGCACGACTCCGTGCCCGAGGCCGAGGAGAAGATCGTCCTGCGGGAGTGGGGGACGAAACCGGAGTTCGATTTCCAGCCCAAGCACCACGTCGAGCTCGGTAAAGCCCTTGGAATACTGGATTTCGAACGGGCGGCGGTGATTACGGGGGCGAGGTTCCCCCTCTATGTGGGCCAAGGGGCACGGCTGGAGTTCACGCTGCTCCTTTGGATGTTCGAGTTTCACGTACACGAACACGGCTACATCCCGGTGCTTCCGCCGATCTTGGCCAATCGGAAATCCTTCGAGGTGTCAGGGCAATTGCCCAAGTTCGCCGACGAGCTTTACCACTGTCCTGCCGACGACCTTTTCCTCAACCCCACCGCGGAGTCGCTCTTGGCAAACCTCCATCGGGACGAGATCCTGGCGGAAGAGGACCTTCCCCTGCGGTACGTGGCGTACACGCCTTGCTTCCGGAGGGAGGCGGGGACCTGGGGCGAGGCCCAGCGGGGCCTCATCCGCATGCACCAGTTCAACAAGGTGGAGCTCTTCCACTACACCACCCCGGAACGTTCCTATGAAGATTTGGAGGAACTCGTGCGCCATGCGGAGGCGATCCTCCAGCGGCTGGGGCTCCACTACCGGGTGACCCTCCTCCCCGCCGACGATCTCGCCCACCAGTCCGCCAAGACCATCGACCTCGAGGTGTGGCTTCCGGGCCAGGGGAGGTACTACGAGGTCTCCTCGTGCTCCAACTGCGAGGACTTCCAGGCCCGGCGGGGGAACATCCGCTTCCGCCCCTCGACAGGGGGGAAGCCCCGTTTCGTTCATACCTTGAACGGATCCGGCCTCGCCACCTCCCGGCTTTTCGCGGCGATCCTGGAACAGAACCAACGTCCCGACGGCACGGTGGCCCTCCCGGAGGTATTGGCCGAACGGTTGGGGATCGAGGTCCTCAGCAGAGCCCCCGCGGGGGAGCCCAAAAGGAGCAACCGGTAACGGTGGTCACGGAAGGTTGTCCTGCGATTCAGGCCTTTCGCCCCTGTAGAATGCCCCGTTGGAGAACGCCCGAAAAAGGAGGGGATGTGATGAGGAGGGTTTTATCGCTGTTTTTGGGCGTGGCGCTCTGTGGAGGCCTCGCTCTTGCCCAATGGGTCCCCCACGATCCCATCTACATCTATGGAAACAAGGGCTTTACGTGGGAAAATGGAGTCGTCGGAGGATCGGGAACGCCGGATGATCCCTATATCATAGAAGGCTGGATCATCGATACCCTGGGGTACGATTATGGGATTTACATCAGCAATACCACCTCCCACTTCGTGATCCGCAACTGCCTCATCCGCTATCCACAAGAGAAGGCCGGTATCTTCCTCTCGGCAGTGAAGAACGGGGTGATCGAGGACTGTGCCATCTGGGGCGGACGAGTAGGGATTCAGCTTCTGGCCGCAAGCAAGATCACCATCCATCGGAACGCGGTGGGTTACTGCGACTACGGGATCCTCATCTCTACCGGTTCGAACGACAACATCATCTACGAGAATTCGGTCATTGCGTGTGGTCTCCCCGCCCGCGACGAGGGGCTGAGCAACCGCTGGTACCACGAGGGCAAAGGCAACTACTGGTCCGACTATCGGGGTATGGATCGAGACGGGGACGGGATCGGGGACTCCTCCTATGAGGTGGTCCCGGACCGCTACCCCTTGATGGAGCCGGTGGCGGAGCTCCCGCCCGAGGCCCGCCCCATGCGGACCCTGGATCTTTCTGCCGTGGAGGAGCGGGGCATCGTGGCCCTGGCACCCGGGAGCCTGGTGCGGCTTACCGCGGTGGACGTGGGCGTGGGTGTGGACAAGATCTTCTACCGGATTGCCGGACAAGATTGGCAGGTCTACTCCGAACCCTTCCCGCTGGAAGGGGCCGCGGTGATCCGGATGGAGTACTACGCCGTTGACAAGCTCGGCAACCGGGAACCCACCAAGACCCTGACCATCTACCTCGATGCCGCGCCGCCGGTGACCCGGATCGTGCCCGGCGACCCTCACTACTACGCCCCCGACGGAAAGCTCTGGGCTACGTCCCACACCCCATTCGAGCTCCTGGCGGAGGACGACTCCGGGGTGGCCCACATCTTCTTCCGCATCGATCAGGGCAAGTGGCGGGCCTACGAGGATAAGTTCTACATCCCAGGGCCCGAGGGGCCACACAAGGTGGAGTATTACGCCATCGACCTCTACGGGAACCGCGAGGCCGTCCAGTCCGTGGTGATCTGGAAGGACGACAGCGCACCCGAGACCACCAGCGCCCTGGAGCCGAAGGAGGAAGAGAGCCCTTTTGAGGAAAAACCGGCCCCCGAGGAGGCCCGGGGTACAATGCCCCAGCCTTCCCCCGAGGGGCCGGCCCCCACCGGGGGAACCCAGGAGGAAACGGCCCTCTACAAGGTGAGCTTGGTCCAGGCAGAACTCCTGGAGAACACCGGCGTGGGGAGCGACTGGTCCTTCGCGGTGAGCCTTGACGGGACTACCATGGAGTTCGCGCCGGGCTCGCTCCCCCTCCTCCTTTACCAGGGCGAGGCCCGGGAGCTCCGGTTCGAGTTCACCGCCACGGAATCCGACGCGGGCACCTCGGATGTGGGGTCGGCCAGCTTCGCCCTAACACCTCCTTGGAGCCCCGGCTCCTATACCCTCGATCTTATCGTATACGAAGATAACCTCCAGACCGCAGCCGCAAGGGCCCTATGGCGCCTGAATCTAATGGTGGAAGAAAAGTGAACAAAGATCGGCGACGCAGGGGGGGCGGGGGATCCCGTCCCCCTTTATGTTTTTTTCAGAAAAAAACCGGATGCCATTTTATCCGTACTCTTTCGGCTACGTTTCGCCGGTTTGCCGAGGATCCCCGGCTCATCCTCGACCCGGCCCCTTTTTGAGCCCGCAGGGTAAGATCTGCAGGAGACCGCTTATGCCCTGGTGGGCTTCCCGCCTCATCTTAGCCAAAATGAAGGGATACCTCTTCCGTAACAGGGCTTGAGCCGACCTTTACATTCGCCGGTTTTTAACCAAGACCGTCCGGGCCTCGTGGAGGGCTTTGGCGATGGCATCAGGGAGTTTATCCGCATTGGGACCGCCGCCCTGGGCGAAGCTCGGACGGCCGCCGCCCTTTCCCCCCACCGCTTCCGCCGCGGCCCGTACAAGATCCCCGGCGGATAACGGCGCGCCCACCACCTTCGCGATGAGAACCGCTCGTCCCTCCTTCTCCGTCCCCAGGATCACGGCACAGCGGCCCAATCGCTCCGCCAGGGTGTCCACAAGCCTTTTGGCCTGTTCGGGACCGCCCTCCACCACCGCCCCGAGGAGCTTGATCCCGTTTATCTCCTCGGCTCGGGAGACGAGGGCGTCCGCCATAGAAAGAGCTCGTTCCTCCTCCAAGCGTTTTATCTGGGCACGCAATTCCTGGATTTCCAGCAGTTTCCTTTCGACTCCCCCTACCAGATCTTTTTCTGGAACTTCTAACAACCCAGCCGCTTTTTTTACCCACCAACGCAGTTTACGTATATGTTCCCACGCCTTGAGGCCAACCACTGCCCGGATCCTCCGCGTGCCCGCGGCTACGCCCTCTTCCGCCAGGATCAGAAAGAGCCCGATCTCCCCGGTGCGGCGCACGTGGCAACCGCCACAGAGCTCCACCGATACCCCGGGGACCTCCACCACACGCACCCTTTCCTTCCCTCGGTATTCCT
>JAGGWU010000153.1 GCA_021163465.1 Candidatus Bipolaricaulota bacterium | reverse complement strand
GGTATTACGACATCATACGAAATAATTTAACATATGACGACTTGAAGCGCATCTTTAATAACCCACGGTCAGACCTGTATGACTTGGCTATCAACGCCACACATGACTTCGTGGCAAAAGCTCTTGTGAGATATGCGGACGATACTAATTTCAGACAGAAGGTGGTTGAGATGGCTAAGCGAAACTCTTACCTTCTACAGAAAAGCCTCGGGTTAATAAACACCAACTATTTCCTAACGGATAAAGAGAGAGCCAAGCTTGTAACGATAATAAAAGCTGCCGCAGGATAAAACCCAAGTTCGACACTGCGAGACAGGCGGTCCCGCGGGAGTCACATTTTACTTTTGACTTTCCCAGCTGCCGCCCTACAGACGTTCGACAGTAATGTCGACATGTGGGAGGTTCCGGCACGTAAATACGCGGTTTTCTCCCCCTCAGACGTTGTCCACGGCCGGGTTTGTGTTGTACACTGATTGTTCTGGAATACTTGACAAGCCAGGGCTATATCTGTACACTGTTGTATATGTACATCCGAGAGGTGGTCTCAGCGCGCAAAAAGGGCCCGGATGCCGTCTACGTCCAGCTGGTGGAAGGGCAGCGGGACCCGGACACCGGTAAGGTCAAGACCACCATCCTGCACACGTTCGGCCGCAAGGACAGTCTGGACCTCCCCCAGATCAGGCGCCTGGTGGACCAGCTCATTCGGTACCTGGACGAGGAAGAGCGTCCCCGGCTGCTTGCGGGCCTGGAGATCACCCGCACCTGGGAGCTGGGGGGGACGTACCTTCTCGACGGGATCTGGCGTGAGCTTGGCCTGGACCGGTTCTTCAGGGAAGCGCTCCGGGAGCGGCGGTTCGAGCAGCCGGTGGAGCGGGCGCTGTTCTCCCTGGTGGCCCAGCGGGCGCTGGCCCCTGCCTCCAAGCTCGCTGGCAGCCGCTGGGCCGGGGGGAAGGCGTGGATCCCCGGCCTGGAGGAAGGAGGGGATGAGCTCTCGGTTCAGCATCTGTACCGAGCGATGGATTTCCTGCACGAGGCGATGCCGGAGCTAGGGGAGCACCTGTACTTCCAAGTGACGGACCTCCTGAACGCCGACGTGTCGGTGCTGTTCTACGACACCACCACGGTGAGCTTCTACCTGGAGGAGCCGGATCCCGAGGGGGGCTTAAGGCAGAGGGGGCACTCCAAGAAGAAGCGGCCGGATCTTCCGCAGCTGGTGATGGCGCTGGCAATCAACCGGGATGGGCTACCGGTCAGGCACTGGGTGTTTCCAGGCAACCGCCCGGACGTGTCCACGGTGGAGGAAGTAGTGCGGGACCTGGCGGGGCTGCGGCCGAGGAGGTTCCTGTTCGTTGGTGACCGAGGGCTGGTGAGCCAAGGGAATGTGGACTGGCTGGAGTCGAGGCGTCTTTCTTATCTACTTGGCTGTCGGCTGAGAAGCGATGAGGCGGTGGCCAAGAAGGTGCTCTCGATCCGGGGGCGGTACCGGGAGGTGCGGCCAGGCCTGGGGGTCAAAGAGACCACGGTCCGGGAGGGGGAGCGCAGAGTGCGCTACCTCCTGTGTCGGGACGAGGCCAGGGCCGCCCACGATGCCCGGGTGCGGCGGGAGATCCTGGCAACCCTAAAGGAGCTGTCCCGCTCCCGCCGGGGTGAGGGGCACAGGAGGAAGGACTGTCAGATCCTGAGCAAGCCGGGTTACGCCCGTTACCTCAAGGAGGGCAAGGGGGGCCGGCTCTCCATCGATTGGGGCAGGGTCCGGGCCGAGGAACGTCTGGACGGCAAATACGTGCTGGTGACCAACGAGCTTGAGCTACCGGCGGAGGAACTGGTGCTGGGGTACCGGGAGTTGTATCTAGCGGAGCGGGCGTTCCGGTCGATGAAGAGCGTGCTGGAGATCGAGCCTGTGTACCACCGGACGGAAGAGCGGATCACCGCCCACGTGCACCTGTGTGTGCTGGCGTACCTGCTCACGCGGGTGGCGGAGAACCGCACCGGCAAGTCCTGGGAGCTCCTGCGAGAGCAGCTTGGCCGCGTGTCGCTGGCAGAACTGGAGACGCAACGGGCGAGGGTGCTCAAGACGAAGCGTCTGACCGCATCAGAAGTGGACATTTTCAAAAGCTGTGGGGTGATCCCACCACCACGGATCGTGGCGATCCGCTAGGGATCAAGATTTCCCCGCAGTCAGGCCCACAACGGGCCGTTGTACATGTGCTGATGGCCTACTGCAAGAATTTTCTCATCAATTCAAGCTTCTAGCGATCCGTGTGAGCACTCACTGTCGAACGCCTGTTGAAAGAAGTGGTAGTGTCCCGGGAATTGTGTAAGGAGGGCAGCATGGTAGCCTTCCCAAGGTGAAAGCAATCAGAAGGGAGGGAAGACTACCATGCAAGAAAAAATCCGCGAGAAGATGGTAAAGGCGTTCGAAGCGGAGCTCAAGGCGATGGTACGGAACCTGTTGGAGAACCTGATGCGTGAGGAACGGGCGGTGTACTTGGAGACACACCCCACAAGCGCCAACGGCTACTACACCCGAGATCTCCTTACCCTGTTCGGCCCCCTGGAAGACCTCAAGGTCCCCCGCGTGCGAGAGGGGGATTTCCATCCCCAGATTCTTCCCTACCGGAAACGGGCTTCGTTGGAACTCTCCGAAGCGATCCTCACCCTTTATGCCGTGGGCGTAAGTACCAGGAAAATCTCTGCGTTCCTGGAAGGGGTTTACGGGACGTTCTACTCGCCCCAAAGCATCTCCCGCCTCATCGAGGTCACTTGGGAACAAGTGAAGGCCTGGCGGGAGAGGCCCCTGGCGGAGGAGTACTACGCAGTTTTTCTGGACGGGACTTTCCTCTCCATCCGCCGGGGGAAAACCGCCAAGGAACCGGTCTACATCGCCTTGGGGATCAAGCGTGATGGGCGTCGGGAAGTACTAGGCTTCTGGCTATTTGGCGCGGAAGGAGAAAGCGCCCACAACTGGGAGGAGGTGCTCAAGGACCTCAAGCGACGCGGAGTCCAAAGGGTTCAGATCTTCATCACCGATGACCTTCCCGGCTTAGAGGAAGCCATCAAGAAGATCTTCCCTGATGCAGACTGGCAGCTTTGTGTTCTGCATGCAGTCCGGGATGCCTTGAACAAGGCCCGGAAGAAGGACCGGGAAGCGCTGGCTGCGGATCTCAAGAAGATTTACCGTGCCGAAACCCAAGAGGAGGCCGAGGAAGCCTTGCGGAAGCTGCGGGGACGCTGGGGCGGGATTTATCCCAAGGTTGTGGAGAGGTGGGAGACCAAGGCCTATGCCCTTTTGGCGTTTCTACGTCATCCTAAACCCATTCGTCGCTACCTCTACACGACCAACCAGCTGGAACGGCTGGCTAAGGAGGTGAAGAGGCGGACCAAGGTGGTGGAGGTGTTTTGTGGGGAAGGTGCGGTGGAAAAGCTCTTATACTTGGTGTTGAGTCAGCTGGACGACGTGTGGGGAGCCCGAAGGCTCCGTGGATTTGCAGAAGTTGAGATGGGAAGCTATCATGCCGCCCTTACACAATAAACGGGGCACTATGCTAGTCCATATTTGCCCTGTAGATGTGCCTCGAACGCTTCCTCAAGAAGACTTTGACGTTTTGTAAAAACGCTATGTTCATATGCCTTTATGAAGATCGGTCTGACGTTCTCTCGATCTCTATAGT
>JAGGWU010000066.1 GCA_021163465.1 Candidatus Bipolaricaulota bacterium | reverse complement strand
TCCCCCACCTCATCATCACCATTCCCTTCGCGGTATGGATGATCAAGGGGTTCGTGGCCGAGGTCCCCCGGGAGCTGGAGGAGGCCGCTATGATCGACGGTTGCTCCCACCTGGGGGTCATCCGCCGAGTGACCCTTCCCCTCATCGCCCCGGGGATCGTGGTGACGGCCCTTTTCTGCTTCATCTGGTCCTGGAACGATTTCCTATTCGCGTTGATCCTCACCCGGAGCCACGCCATGACGCTGCCCGTGGCCATCGCGGGGATGCGAGAGGCCCACGGGCTCATGTGGGGAGCGGTATCGGCCACAGCGGCCATGGCCACCCTGCCGGTGCTCCTCATGGCCATCGTGCTCCAGAAGTACCTCGTCCGTGGGCTATCGTTAGGTGCTATCAAGTAAAAGGGAGGAACGGAATGGAGACATTAGGAGTTGGCCTCATTGGGGCGGGGAGGATCGGGCGCTTGCACGCGGAGAACCTGGTGCGCCACATTCAGGGAGCGGAGCTCCTGTGGGTGGCCGATGTGGTCGAGGAGGCAGCGGCGAAGCTCTCCCAGGAGCTAGGGATTCCCAAAGCCACTGCGGATTACCGCGAAGTCCTCTCCGATCCCGAAGTGGACGCGGTGCTCATCTGCACCAGCACCGATACCCACGCCGAGATCATCCGGGCTGCCGCGGCCGCGAAAAAACACATCTTTTGTGAGAAGCCGTTGGCCTTGGACCTCGCGGAGATCGATTCCGCCCTCGACGCGGTGAAAGAGGCCGGAGTGATCTTGCAGGTGGGTTTCCACCGCCGCTTCGATCCCCATTTCCGCCGCCTCAAAGAGCTCATCGTGGAGGGCGCCATCGGGAGACCCTGGCTCCTCAAGATAACCAGCTACGATCCCGCGCCCCCGCCAATCGCCTATATCCGGGTCTCGGGGGGGATCTTCCTCGATATGACCATCCACGATTTCGACATGGCCCGGTTCCTCCTCGGGGAGGTGGAGGAGGTCTTCGCGGCGGGTTCCGTGCTCGTAGATCCCGAGATCGGGGCCGCTGGGGACGTGGATACCGCGGTGGTGACCCTGAGATTCGAGAGCGGCGCTTTAGGGGTGATCACCAACTGCAGGAAAGCCTCTTACGGCCACGACCAGCGCATCGAGGTCCTGGGAGAGAAGGGCGGGCTCTTCGCGAAGAACCCCCTCCCCCACACCACGGTGCTCGCCGACCAAGGGGGCTACCGTTCCGCCCCGCTTCATTATTTCTTCGTGGAGCGCTATCGGGAGGCGTACATCGCGGAGATGGAGGCGTTTGTGGCCGCTGTACGTGAAGGGAAGGAACCTCCCGTCACCGGCCTCGACGGCAAGATTCCAGTAGCGATGGGGTACGCGGCGAAGCGATCCTTTCTGGAGAAGCGCCCGGTGAAGCTCTCCGAGATCACGAGGTGATCTTTGGTTTCTTGACGCGTAACGGAAAATCCCCTATTGGCGGTGGAAAGGGCTTTGGGGTAGCATCGGGTTACAAACGTTTGCGAAGGAGGGAAGATGAAGGGTTTGGTGCTTTCGGCGAAATGGGAACCGCGCTCGGGATACAGGCTCTCCGAGTTCGAGAAGAAAACGGGAAAGGCCATCGAGGGGGCCCAGGTTTGGCGCAACCCCGTGCTCGAAGTCAAAGAAGTCCCTACTCCAAAAGCCGGACCGGGACAGTTGGTGCTCAGGGTGAAGGCCTGTGGGGTTTGCGGCTCCGACGTCCACTTCTACGAGACCGACGACGAGGGCTACATCCTCTACCCCGGGCTTACCAAATTCCCCGTGATCATCGGGCATGAATTCGCGGGCGAGGTGGTGGAGGTGGGGTCGGGGCCGGAGACCGCCAACTTCAAGGTGGGGGACCGGGTGACCTGCGAGGAAATGGTGTGGTGCGGCCACTGCCGCCCCTGCCGGGACGGCTTCCCCAACCACTGCCAGAACCTGGAGGAGATCGGCTTTACGATCGATGGAGCTATGGCCGAGTACATCGCCGTCCCCGCCAAGCTTTGCTGGAAGGTGGATGCCGTGTTCGAGCGCTACGCCGACGAGGAAACTGCCTGGGAGGTAGCCGCCACCACCGAACCTACCTGTGTCGCTTATAACGGGATCTTCGAGCGGGCCGGGGGGTTCCGCCCCGGGGCGTATGTGGTGGTCTACGGCGCCGGTCCCATCGGCCTCGCTGCGATCCAGCTCTCCAAGGCCGCCGGCGCCGCCAAAGTGATCGCCTTCGAGGTCTCGGAGGTGAGAAAGAAACTGGCCAAGGAGGTGGGGGCCGATCACGTCTACGACCCCCGCGAGGTGACCCCCTCCGAGGTAGTGATGGACATCACCCACGGTGAAGGGGCCGACCTCTCGGTGGAGGCCGCCGGGGCTCCGGAGGTGACCATCCCCGAGATGGAGAAGACCCTGGCCATAAACGGAAAAATTACCGTCATCGGCCGGGCCGCCCAGCGGGTCCCCATGTTCCTCGAGCGCTTCCAGGTGAGGAGGTCCCAGATCTTCGGCGCCCAGGGGCACTCCGGCCACGGGATCTTCCCTTCGGTGATTCGGATGATGGGCGCCGGGCTCATCGATAACACCAAGATGATCACCTCCCGCTTCCCCCTGGCCGAGGCCGTGGCCGCCTTGGAGAAGGCCACCAGGCGGGAGGACGGAAAGATAATGATCAAGCCGTGATGGGTGATCAGTGATGTGTGATGGGTGATTTTGTGGTCTCACCTATCACGAATCACGAAAAGGAGGAGGAAATGGGCGAAACCAAGTGGTTGACTACCGAGCACCCCGCAGTGGTCTTCGAGGACACCCAGGTGGGGCGCCTGAAGAAGGAAATCTGGGATGCCCCTATGGAGAAGATCGAGGAGATCTTGGCCGAATACGAGATTCCCTCTCCCCCGGAGCTCGCCAAACCGGGAACTTATATCCAGACAACTCCTCGGAGAAAGCTCGTCGAGAACCGCAAAAAGAACGACATCGTCATCATCCCCGTGGGGAGCACCGAGCGCCACGGGGAGCACTCCTGCTCCGGCCACGACACCCTGCAGGTGACCCAGATCATCGAGGCCGTGCGCCGCTATACCGCCAAGAAGGGGTACCCCGTCAACCTCGCCTGGCCCATCAACTACGGCTCCCATCCATTCCACCACATTGGGATGCCCGGGAACGTGATCATGCCCGAGGCGGTGACCCGGGAGACCCTGATCCACATTATGCTCGGCCTTTGGAACGACGGATTCCGCAAGCAGATCATCATCAACAACCACGGGCATCTTTGGGTGCTGGAATCTGCCATCCACGAGTTCCTCTACCGGTACCAGCTCCCCGGGATCTACCGGGTGATGGACTGGCACCGGGCAGTGCGGGAGTTCTTCGTCCCCTGTGAGAAGACCGGCTGGAAAACCGACTTCATCCACGCCGCCGAGCACGAGACGTCGTTGGGGCTTCTGCTTTTCCCCGAGGGGATGATCGAGATGGAAGAGGCCGTGGACGAGGAGGGGAAAGCGTTCCTTCCGGGGGGACACTTCGACACCTCGGTAGACCCCTACCGGCGGCCGCACCGCTGGTCCGAGGGCGAGGGGCACGCGGCCATCGAGATCCGCGCTACTCCCCACGGCTCCGTGGGCAAGCCCTCCCTCGCCTCGGCGGAGAAGGCGAAGCGCCCGGTGGCGGCGATCCTCAAGTACCTCACGTTGGTGGTCGAGGAGATCCTGGAAGCCTTCCCGCCGGGGAAGCTGCCCCCCGTGGAGGATCTCACCCTGCGGCCGGCGGAGGAACTGGAGCCCTACCTCAAGTGGCCCGAGGAGCCGGGGTGGAAGTCGGTCTATGGGATCTTGCGCCGGGGCGTATGGCTGGAGTGAAACCCGTTACGCGTTACAAGTAACACGTAACGGGAATTTCTGGTTGAGAACAAAAAGCGTCGGGCGAGGGGCCCGACGCTTTTTGTTCAGCTGAAAACACCTTGAGCATGTCGCCGGTGACGACGCGTGGTACCCTTTAGAGGGTAGAAATTTATGGGCGCGGCTGAAGGCAAGGAAACGGAAGGGTTGACAGCGTTGCTTGCGCGGGCCGAACAGGACCCGGAGGTGCTCGCGGTCATCCGCTTCGGCAGCCGCGCCCGGGGGGAGGATATCCCCGACTCGGACATCGATATCTGTTTGGTCTTAGAGCCGCGGAGCTACAGCGACCTCGAGCTATCGAAGAAGAAGCTCGATTACCTGGCGGAATTCGATCTCGATATCCATATCTACCAGCAGCTCCCCCTTTACATCCGCCATCGGGTACTGAAGGAAGGAAAGGTTCTCTTCTGCCGCGACGAGGACGTATTGTACGACCTCGCCTTCCGCACCATCCGTGAATACGAGGACTTCAAGCATATATACCGGGAATACCTCGAGGAGATAGCCCGTGGCTGAGCTCGACACACCCCGCATATTGGCGAAACTCGATGCCCTAGAAGGCTATTTGGAGGAACTGAAAAGCATCGTGCCTTTGGACTTCGGGGAATACCAACGCAATTTCGAGAAGCGACGGGCCTGTGAACGTCCGCTTCAGATTTCCATCGAGACGGTTATCGATGTCTGTTCTCTCCTCGTAAAGGACATGCGTTTAGGGCTTCCCGGCGAGGAAGATGATCTCTTTGACAAGCTCCACCGCGCGGGCGTTATCTCGGAGCGCATGAGGAATAAATTGCGAAAGATGAAGGGGCTACGGAATATACTGGTACACGAATACGCTCGGGTTGATGATCGCCTGGTTTACGTGATGTTGCGGGAAAGGTTGGACGATTTCGTCGCATTCAAACATGAAATCCTCGGGTTCTTAGAAGGGCGAGGGAACACCACCATGGACAGCGGTCGATGATAAATTCCGTCAACAAGGCGCGGGTGCCCGAAACGTTGGAGGAGAAAAACGTGGATCATCCACAATGCCGGCCGGGGGACGGCACGGATTTTTGGCCCATGCTAAGATGTGCCTTTCACTGAACGCCGCTTCTCCCATAGGGAAGCTGCATAGCGCAGCGCTTCTTCGCGGGTCAGGATCTCTCCGGCGAGGATTCGCTCATGAACCTGACCCAAGATCTCCCCGAGCACCGGACCTTTGGGGACCCCTAGGGCAATGAGATCATGGCCGTTTATAAGGGAGCGGGCGAACTTGAGGCCCCGCACCCGCTGGAGGTGCAAGAGCACCCGCACCGTCTCCGAAAGCACCGGAAGCCACGCCGACGCTTTATGGGCCGAGGCCTCGGCATCACAGATGAGGAGCCGCAAAAGATCGGCGTAGAGGGGAAAGCGGCTGGGCAGGTCTTCCAGGGGAAACGCCTCGTGCTCGCCGGTGGTAACGAGCAGCACCTGTTTGCCGCACCCCATCTTTGGGAGACGTGCCACCCGCATATGTTCCCGCACCAAGAACTTAACCCACTCGATTTCCCGGTTGGAAAAGCGCAACCTTCGCATGACCTTCTCCGTGATCCGTTGCCCAATGGCTTCATGCCCTCCCATATGTTCTCCCCGGGATTTACGAAAGGCGGCGGGCTTCCCTACGTCATGGAAAAGCACCGCCAGTTTCACCAGATGAGAAAATCCCAGGTCATCCGCAACTTCCAAGGCAAGGAGGGTATGGGTGAACACGTCCCCCTCGGGATGGTAGTCCTCCGGTTGGGGAACCCCTTTCATGGCCGTGATCTCGGGAAGGATCTCTCGGAGAAGGCCGAGCTCGTCCATGAGCCGGAAGCCCTGGGCCGCTCGGGGCGTCTCCAAGATCCGCACCAACTCCTCCCGAATCCTCTCCCAAGAGATCTCGGTGATTTTCCCGGCGTTGGCGGCGATGGCCTTTCTGGTTTCCCCCTCGATGGAAAAACCCAATTTGCACGCGAACCGCACTGCGCGCAGCATCCGGAGGTAGTCCTCGGAGAAGCGGACCGCAGGGTCACCGATGGTGCGGATGATCCGTGCCCGGATATCG